>NZ_JASDDE010000037.1:0-39451 GCF_030407565.1 Pseudoalteromonas sp. APC 3694 | reverse complement strand
CTTGCTCTGATCACTACATATTCTATAAGTTCAATTTATAATGATCTTGCCGTGGGCTATATATGACATCATGACAATTACAGCTTTGCTGAGTGTTTTTTTTATCATAAAGAAAACAACACCATCTTTCTTATATTTAATTATAGGTTTAACGATTAATTCAATATTCTTTTTATTGATGTATATAGACATGTATATTAATAACAATCAGGATCATTGGATTCTTTGGGACTTATACATTTATACTGTCAATTCTATAGATCTTATAATGATCATAGCTTTAATAGTAGACCGTGACTTTCTTGGCTTACACACCCTTAAAAATAAACTCATTTCATTATTCAAAACGTCTGAGCTTAACCAAATCCAATAAATGTATTATGTAGACTTATTTTTAGCAGATTATATTGATGCATTTATACAATGGGGCTTTTTAATGGCTTTGTTGTACACATTTGTATCGAGTATAAATACAGCTAATAAATTACTGGTCTATTTAGCTTCAATAATGTTCTTTTCTTACCTTATTGGTGACTTCCTTTTAGTTTTCAAAAACGTTTACCTTAACTGGATTTTTTTTGATTTCGCTACAGTTTGTATTATTTTTATAATAACAAAAGCTTCAAGCTTTGAAAGCGATGTGGCTAAAAACTATATTGTTAGTGGCTTATTGATTAATGCTTGTTTAACGTATGCTATTTACATAGATCTTTATATAAACTGGAACTCAGATCCTTGGTGGTTGTGGAGCCTGTACTCTATGGGGGTTAATGTTGTTGATTTACTAATGATTATTGCTATTTTTATCAATAAAGACTTTTTAGGGCTAATGAAACTTAAAGGTCGTTTATTTAGATCACGCACTGAGTTTAAAAGCCTATAATGACGGATCTATTATGGCTGCTTGTTAAAGTTGGCGAGAATTTAGGTAATTTTTTATTGTGGTTATTTTTAATCGCTTTTCTATTTAACCTTTCTTCGAGCATTAATAAACAAGATAAAAGTTTACTGCATATTTCATTAATAATGATGATCTCTTATTTTCTAAGTGCATTTTTAAGCCTCGAAACTTCTACGTATAAAGATTATTTCATATTTGATCTCACAACTATTTTGATACTTTTTTTGTGGCGAAAAATAACGTTGCAAAATACACCTATTGCTTTTTATTACTTAATTCTGGGGTTGGGTGTTAATACCTGTTTATTTTTGGGGATGCATTATGATGTTCAAGTTAAAGGAAACATTGATTATTGGTGGTTTTGGGCTGCATATGGGTTTGGCGTTATTCTATTTGATCTTATAATGGCATTGGCACTATTTATCAATAAAGATTTTTTGGGCTTAGTGAGGCTTAAGAGCGTTCTGTTTCCATCAAGAGCGAAGCTACCTAGCGTAATGTAACGATACGCTAGGTGTTGTGTTTAATGCTTGGTTTTCCCGAGCCTTGACTGCAGGGCTTTCATTACTATGGTATCAACAAACTCACTCACATCCCCGTTATGGCGTGCTACTTCTTTTACTAGTGTTGATGATATAAAAGTATTGCGCTCGGCGGGCGTTAAAAATACGCTTTCTAAATCAGGGTTTAAACGGCGGTTCATATTCGCGAGCTGAAACTCGTAATCAAAATCAGAAACCGCTCTTATGCCTCTGATCAGTACATTAGCATTATGGTCACGGGCTAAATCGGCGAGTAGCCCTGAAAAGCCAATGACTTTTACATTATCTAAATGGCTTAAAATCTCATTTGCTAAATCAACGCGTTCTTCTAAAGTAAAACACGGTTTTTTACTTGGGTTATGAGCAATAGCCACAATAACTGTATCGAACATTTTAACCGCACGCTGAATTAAATCAGTGTGGCCGTTGGTAAGAGGGTCAAATGTGCCTGGGTAGATTGCGGTCACTTTCATAATATTTACTGTGTTATTATTTTTAGCCGTAGTGTAGCAGTGTTTAGTGTGCAAAGCAGCCTTGTAAGTAAATTGTGGAGAACTTCATGCCTTGATTGTTTTAACGCTGACTATTTGTTTATACTAGTGGATTGTTTTAATGCAGCATCGTATTTTCGAAAATTGAGTAATGAGTATATGAATACCAAGGATAAAATAATTCAAACCAGTATTTCATTGTTTAATGAACATGGTGAAAGAGCAATATCAACTAATCATATTGCATCGAGTTTAGGCATGAGTCCGGGTAATCTTTACTACCACTTTAAAAATAAAGAAGACATTATTCGCCATATATTTGCACTTTATCGCGATCATTTAAGTACTCACTTTAAGCCAGTTGATAAAGGCGACGATGCTTTTGAGCATCTTGGCCCTTATTTAGATTCGCTATTTGAATTAATGTGGCGCTATCATTTTTTTTACGACAACCTTGGCGATATTCTTGCTCGCGATAGCCATTTAAAACAGGGTTACATTGATTTTCAGCAGGAATTACTTGAGCAGGTACGTAACATCATTTTGGCCTTGCGGGATAGTGAAATTATTGCCATTGATGAACAAGATGCCATTGAACTTGCTCATACGCTAAAATTAACGGTTAGCTTTTGGACACCCTATATGAAAGCAAGAAGACTAAGTGGTGTACTGGTTGAGCAAGATATTTACCCTGGCATTGTAAAAGTACTGACTTTATTTAAGGCTTACAGTACAGAAAAAAGCGCAAATAAAATTAATCAGTTAAGAGACAAGTACGCACTTTTAGCAAATGCAGCCCCCCAGAATCCTTAAGCCTGTTGAGTTGGTTAGTTCCTAGGCGTTAAATTTTTTGCTATAATCCGCCGCGCCCAATGCCTGGGTGCGCGAATTCCCGCAGTCTAAGAGTTGAACTATGCTTAAATTTATCGTCAAACTTCACCCTGAAATAGCCATCAAAAGCCGTTCAGTCCGTAAACGCTTTACCAAAGTGTTAGAAAATAACATTAAAATTGTATTGCGTCGTGTTGACGAAAAAGTACAGGTACGTAATAACTGGGATAACATTTCAGTTGTAACAAAACTTGACGATGCTCAAACTCGCCTTGATTTTATCGACAGCTTACAACGTATACCTGGCATCGTGCAGTTTATTGAAGTGACCGAAACAGACTTTAAAACCCTTGATGACATCTATCAAAAAACCATTGAGCTAGTTGGTCACACTATTATTGGTAAAACCTTTTGTGTCCGTGCTAAGCGCATAGGTCAACATGATTTTACTTCAACTGAGCTAGAGCGTTACGTTGGTGGCGGGCTTAATCAACATGTTGAAGGGGCTCGAGTAAAGCTAAGCCGCCCAGAAGTAACGATTCGTTTAGAAATTAAAGACGAAAAAGCCTACATAGTGACGCAAACCCATTTAGGAATGGCGGGCTTTCCACTGCCAACACAAGACGATGTATTATCGCTTATGTCTGGTGGGTTTGATTCTGGCGTTGCCAGTTATCAAATGATCCGTAAAGGTGCTCGCACGCACTTTTTATTCTTTAATTTAGGTGGCGCTGCCCATGAAATTGGGGTTAAGCAAGCGAGCTACTATCTATGGAAACAATACAGCTCTACTCACAAAGTTAAGTTTATTACTGTTGATTTTGAACCGGTTGTTGCTGAAATCTTAGAAAACGTTGAGAACAGCCAAATGGGCGTTGTCCTTAAACGTATGATGATGCGAGCGGGTAGTGCCGTCGCTGAAAAACTAAATATTCAAGCATTGGTTACGGGTGAAAGTATAGGTCAGGTGTCTAGTCAAACCTTAGCTAACTTAAGTGTGATTGACCGCGTAACCGAGACGCTGATTTTACGCCCACTTATCCAACATGATAAGCAAGAAATCATCAATATAGCGCGCCAAATAGGCACTGCAGAAATGGCAGAGACGATGCCTGAATACTGCGGTGTGATCTCTAAAAAGCCGACAGTTAAAGCCAAAATTGAAGTAATTAAAGCAGAAGAAGAAAAGTTTGACTTTGATGTGTTAGATACCGTTATTGATAACGCCCGTGTTATGGATGTGCGCGATATCGATGTTGAAGCTAAGCAAGAGCTTAAAGAGGCAGAATCAGTTACAGAGTTACCTGAAGGAGCGGTTGTTGTTGATATTCGCTCACCTGAGGAAGAAGATGCCGCTCCGCTTGAAATTGATGGTATTGAAGTTATTCATTTACCGTTTTTCCGCTTAGCAACAAAGTTTGGTGATTTACCTAAAGATAAAGACTATTACTTATATTGCCAAAAAGGGGTAATGAGCCAGTTACAAGCGCTTATTCTTCACGAAGAAGGCTTTACCACTGTAAAAGTCTATCGTCGTTAATGGCTAAATATTTTAAAAGCGCGGATTTATTCCGCGCTTTTTTTTGCCAAAATTTTAGCAAGTAAGGCGTCATTATAAGGTGTTGCAATATGGTGCAGTTTTCCTTGCTCACTTATATAGCCACAAATCGCCATGATCTCTGTTTGTCTATTATGCAAAACGTCTTGATGCATAGATGAGTAATTCTCTGCGGTTAAACTCATTACCTTGTAGGCGCGCTCGAGAGCATCGATAAGCTTAATATTAAGTTTAAGCGCGGTCGCAATATGGCACGCCTCTGTTAATAAATTAATAATTGAGCTATTAAACTGTGGCGCACGCAACTGGCCATTTTTTATATTGTACAGAGCGGTTAATGGATTTATTGCAATATTAACCAGTAGCTTTTCAAACCGTAGTTGTTCAATATTGTTACTGACAATTAACTGTGGAATGGTGTGTAATTGCTCACTAAGCTGTTGAATATTTTGAATAGCTAGTTGATTACAGCCCCCTAATACACTTTGCCCGTTTCCGGTATGCTGCACAATATTAGGGTTTGACTTAAATCCAGCTATGCTGGTGGTTAAAAAGTACAACGACTGCTGCTTTGTTAGTTGTTCATTTAATTGTTCAACATTACCCATGCCATTATGACTCAGTATAATATGGGTATTATTGCCTAGATAAGGTTTTACTTGAGCATAGGCTTGTTGCACTGCAAACGCTTTTACCGTGAATAAAACAATATCAAATTCAGGAGTTTGAGATAACTGCTCTTGTGAGATAAAAGTGGCGTTAATTTTTTCAGACGCAGCGTTACTGTGGCTGTAAAAGCGAGTATTAACTGTGCCTTTTCGAGTAAGTATATATATAGCGTGATGCTTGGCTAAAAAATGGCTAAATAACAAGCCAATAGCGCCATCACCTACAACAAGTATGTTAGCCATAATGCTTCTTTTTACGCAGTGTTAACAGGGCTTTAGCTAAAAAGTAGCTCGCTGCACCAATAAAATCGGCAACAAAATCGGCCAGTGATGCTTGTCTGTAAGGAAGGCTATCTTGCATAATTTCTATTGCCGCACCGTAACCAGCGAGTAATAGTATTTGTGCATATAATGGGAGTTTAAACGCTTTATCCATAATAATGGCAAGTAAAAAGAAGATACCAAAATGCGCTGCTTTATCAACATGCGGAAATAAGTTTGCCGCGCCCTTTACCTCTTTAGCAAATAAGAAGGTAAACGCAACAATACTAATTAAAAAAATTGCTTGGTAAACACGCCTTGTCACGAAAATTCCTAAAATCGTATAAAAAAGAAGCCTCAGTATATCAAACTAATTTAGTATCGCACCTGAACAAAATGCAGAAAAATGTAAAGATTTATCATTTTAACGTTATAATTGCGGCATAAAATTAAGATTAGATAGTTAGGAGAACGCTATGCCTTCATTTGATATTGTATCTGAAGTAGAAATGAACGAAGCAAAAAATGCGGTTGATAACGCCAACCGTGAACTAGAAACGCGATTTGACTTTAGAGGCGTTGATGCATCAATAGAGCTAAACGATAAAACAATTAAATTAAAAGCTGAAGCAGATGCTCAGGTAATGCAGTTATTTGATATTTTAGCGAGTAAAATCTCTAAACGTGGGATGGATGTTGCAAGCTTAGAGCTACAAGATATTTCTCGTGCGGGCAAAAATGTTTTTCGTAACGTTGCACTTAAACAGGGTATCGAAAAAGACATGGCTAAAAAAGTAGTAAAAGCCATCAAAGACTCTAAAGTAAAAGTACAAGCGGCCATTCAAGGTGAAGAAGTTCGCGTAACAGGTAAAAAGCGTGATGACTTACAAGCGGCTATGCAAGTTGTACGCACTGCTGATTTAGGTCAACCATTTCAGTTTAAAAACTTCCGCGATTAATTTATTGCCTCGAGCTCGGCACTATAGGCGCTGAGCTCAAAGCAACATGTATTTAGCCAAACACGTTATATTGTTTGGCTATTTATTTTTGGATCTATGATAATTATCGAACTCCGAACTCCGAACTCCGAACTCCGAACTCCGAACTCCGAACTCCGAACTCCGAACCCCGAACCCCGTATCCTGAATCTTGAACCTTTGGATTTGTAGATGTTTAGACGTCCGTTGACTTTTTTTAGTAAACAGATAACAATAGCAGTCTATTTTCAAGGTGCTTACTAAACACTTCAATGGTGTGATTTTTTTAGTAGGATAATCGGGAAGTTGGTGCGTTTTCATTGATGAAGTCAATCCCAACACTGCCCCCGCAACGGTAAAGTTATGCTGTATTAAATTATGGTAACTGAGTCCGGAGACCGGCCTTGATTTAATCTTACTTACTAACATCTTTGCGGTGGGCAAAGATAGGGGACATGATGTTAAATAAAACCGCACTGGGTGTGGCCATTTCGGCTGTACTCTCTATTTCTGTATCTGCTGCAGAACAAACCATTGAAAAAATAACCGTTACTGCGAATAAATTTGAACAACCTATAAATGATGTATTAGCAAGTGTTGCAGTTATCGAGCGCGCTGATATTGAAAAAGCGAATTACCGAGATTTACCAGCAATATTAAATACCATAGCTGGGATAGATATTGTTCGTAATGGTGGGTTAGGTCAAAAGGCAGATATATTTGTTCGCGGGGCCAGCGCTAAATATACCTTAGTATTGGTTGATGGCGTAAGAGTGAGCGATGCAAGTTCAGGTAGTGTATCGCTGACGAATATTCCAGTTAACAGTATCGAGCGTGTTGAGCTTATTAAAGGGGCAAGAGCTGCTATTTATGGCTCTGATGCGGTAGCCGGAGTAATTAATATTATCACCCGTAAAGCCTCAAATAACTCGCTTTCGGCTACTTTAGGCAGCCATAGCTACAGTAATTATCAGCTTGCTGGTGGGCTTGTAAAAGAGGCGCTTAGCTTTAATTATAATTTAGGCTACGAAGAGACAGATGGTTTTGATGTTACTGGCAAAGATCCAGCGGCTGAGTACACAAAAGATCATGATGATGATGGCTACAAAAATAAAAACATTGGCTTTAATTTAGCTTATGAGCTTGCTGAACTAGGCCAATTGAGCCTGCAATCTCAGTATAGTGAAGGCGAAGCACAATATGATAATGCATGGGGTAACGATGCCTACGACTTTGAAAATTACACCGCTAAGCTAGGCTGGAACAAAGCCTCAGATATATATAGCCAAAGTACTTCGGTGAGCGTTTCGCAAGAAGAAAATACCCAAACAGGTACCGATGTGCAGCAAGTGTATAGCACAGAGCGTGTTGAGTTTGAATATCGAGGGCTTTATACCCTTACTGAAGAACTTGAACTATCGGGTGGCTTTAATTATTTATCTGAGGATTTATCAAACTCGTCAGCAACGTCATCAGAAGAAAAACGCGATAATAAGGCGTTGTTTATAGGCGCGTTTTATAGCCATAACAAATGGTTAGCAAATGCGGTTGTTAGAACCGATGATTATGACTTCCATGGCCGTGCAAACACTTACAGTACAGGACTTGGTTACAAAGCAAATAACTATGTAACACTACGTTTAAATCACGGTACTGCATTTAGAGCTCCTTCGTTAATTAATGCGTTTGTGACTAACAGCCCGTACTATTTACCAAACAATAATATTAAACCTGAAGAAGCCTTAAATAATGAGCTTGGTATAACTTTAGAAACCCAATGGGGCCGTTATGATATTGCTATTTTCGATAACCGTATCAATAATTTGATTAGTAATAATTATGATGCAGACTCAGGTAAATATATTGCAACTAACATAGATAAAGTATCTATGCAGGGGATAGAATTATCGGCTGAGTTTTCAGCGTTAGGCTTTGAACACTCTGTTAATGTTAGTTTTTTAGATGCTACAGATGAAAAGACGAATACAGATTTACCACGCAGGCCTTCAGAGTCGTTTAATTATCAACTCGCTAAGTCATGGGGCGATTTTGATGCTAGTTTAGATATGCAGTATCGCTCATCGCGTCCATCAATTGCGTATTATGATTCTGAACTCGCTGACTATACGGTATTTAATTTAGCAGCCAATTACCAGTTGCTCGATAATTTGTCGTTAGCTGCTCGAATAGAAAATATTACTGATAAGGAATATTTTACTGCAGCAACAGGGTTTGCTGCCAGTGGTGAGCTATTAGGTTATAACAGCGCAGGAAGAACTTTCTTTGTGGGGGCAAATTATCAGTTTTAGTCACTTATCCTAGTTGCCAAGGAACAAATAGCCCAGCTTATTGCTGGGCTATTTATTAAAAGCACTTTATTCCGATAAAAACTCGCTAAATTCGGTTTCAAACTTATGTAATTTGGGTGCAATTAAAATACTGCAATAGCCCTGCTCAGGATTTTCATTGAAATAGTCCTGATGGTAGTGCTCTGCGGGGTAAAAAGTGGTTGCTGGGCTCACCTCAGTCACTATAGGTTCGCTAACATGACTTTGCAGCTCTGCAATAACGGCCTGTGTTTGCAATTGTTGTTGCTGATCATGGTAATACACAACGCTGCGGTATTGAGTACCTATATCGTTACCTTGGCGATTTAACTGGGTGGCATCATGCAAGGTAAAAAACATTGCGAGTAAGGTTTCAAAGCTTATCACACTAGAATCAAATTCAACCTTAACCACTTCGGCATGTCCGCTGTTGCCTGTGCAAATGGCTTTGTAGGTTGGGTTATCAGTGTGCCCGCCAGTGTAACCAGAACAAACACTGAGCACCCCTCTAACACGCCTAAATGCTGCGTCAATACACCAAAAACAGCCGCCGCCTAGTGTTGCTACCTGTGTGGTCGAACTCATAAGTACTTCCTCAATTGTATGGTTATATGCACCAGAAAATAGCGCCGTAACTGCTAATTACGACGCTCAGAGCGACTTAGATCTCTTTAAGTGGTTTTTCAGCGGCTTGCTTATCAAGTTTTTGTTGTAAAAACTCAGGTGATTGTGTGTTACGTGCCAAGGCATAATAAGCGGCTGGTACAACAAACAGAGTTAGTATGGTGGCAACCGTTACGCCGGTAAATACCACCACACCAATTACCATTCTACTTTCCGAGCCTGGACCGGAAGCCAACACCAAAGGTACGGCACTCATAACTGTGGTTAGGGAGGTCATAATAATAGGGCGCAAACGCTGTGTAGCCGCTTGTAAAATGGCCTCACTAAATTCTACGCCTTTATCACGTAACTGGTTGGTAAATTCAACAATCAGTATACCGTTTTTAGCACTTAACCCTATGAGCATAACAATACCTATTTGGCTGTATATATTAAGCGTTAACCCCATACTCCACAGCCCAAACATGGCACCCATTAAACCAAGTGGCACAGTTAACATAATAACAAATGGATGCATAAAACTTTCAAACTGAGCTGCCAGTACTAAAAAGGTCACGGTTAATGCCAGCACAAACACATAGGTCATGGCTGAGGCTCCTTCATAAAACAATTGCGACTCACCTTTATAGTCAATGGCACCATCAATGTCGTTTTCCTCTGTGGCAACCTTGTTTAAAAAGTTTAGAGCTTGTTCTAGCGTGTAACCATCAGCGAGGTTGGCACTTAAAGTAATTGCACGCATTCGGTTATAGCGGTTTAAACGCGAGGCGGTGGCTTCTTCTTTTAAGCTAATAAGGCTGTCGAGTGGCACCAATTCATTGCTGCGAGATTTAAGGTAAATATTTGAAATATCAGTAGGGTTTGCAAAGTCTTCTTTAGTTCCCTTTAAAATTACATCATATTCTTCACCGCGGTCAATAAAAGTGGTTACACGGCGTTGGCCAAGCATGGTTTCAAGTGTACGTCCCACATCCGAGACTGATACGCCTAAATCAGCGGCTTTATTTTTATCAATACTGACTAAAAATTGTGGGAAGGTTTCTTTATAATCATGATCAATGCGCACTAACCCAGGGTTTTTCTCTGCACGTTTAATAATTCTATCGCGCCAATCAGCTAGCTGAGCATAATCATTACCTTGCAAAACAAACTCTATCGGTCGCGATGAACCACCACCGCCAATACCACGGCGCATAATAGCAAATGCACGGACGTCGGTGACCTCTTGCATTTTGCCGCTTATTTCATCCATGACTTCCCATGTTGAGCGTTTGCGCTTATCCCAATCAGCCATGCCAACAATAGCCACGCCGCCACTGCCACCCCAACCTGGGACTCGAACAAGCACTCGACTTAGTTCGCCAGATTCAGAATAAGGCATCAAGCGCTCTTCAATTTTTGCCATATTGGCGGCATTATTTTCATAACTTGCCCCTTCAGGGCCATTCATAAGCACAAAGAAGGTGCCACGATCTTCTTTAGGGGTAAGTTCAGAGGGTATTTGTAAAAATAATGAATAACTAACAAACCCAGCCAAAACTAAGCTCAGCATTAAGCCCCATTTACGGGTCATGTTTGACGCTAAAGCGTTACGGTATCCATTTTCTAATTTAGTAAAAAAACGGTCCATAACTTGGCTAAACTTACTTTCTTTTTCAGAGGCCTTTAACACTTTTGAACACAGCGCTGGAGAGAGTGTTAATGCAGTAATGCTGGAGAAAAACACGGCAGCACTTACCGCCATAGCAAACTCTGTAAATAGTGCGCCAATTCGTCCTTCCATAAACACTAATGGTACAAACACGGATATAAGCACTAAGGTGGTGGCTATAATTGCAAAGCCCACCTCACGTGCGCCGCGATAAGCTGCCAATAAAGGCGGTTCACCAAGTTCAATACGGCGGTGAATATTCTCTAGCATTACAATGGCATCATCGACCACTAAGCCTATTGCTAATACTAGTGCCAGTAGAGTTAATAAGTTAATTGAATAACCCATTGCTAATAAAAACATAAAACTACCGACTAAGGCGACCGGTACGGTGACCGCAGGAATAAGAGTGGCGCGAATGTTACCTAAAAATATAAAGATAATAAGCACGACTAACCCCATAGAAATTGCTAAAGTTTTATAAACCTCATTAATTGACTCTTTAATAAATACCGAAGAATCATAACTGTCTTCTATGGTGGTGCCTTCAGGTAAATTACGTTTTATTTTTTCCAGTTCACTGCGGGCGTTATCAACCACAGTTAGGGTATTGGCTTTGGCTTGTTTAACAATACCCATACCAATCATATTACGGCCATTTCCGCGAAATAAACTTTCATCATCGGCGGCTTCTAGTTTTACGTCAGCCACTTCGCCTAGACGCACTAAATAACCATCTTCACCTCGTTTAATAACTAGGTTTTGAAAATCACGTTGGTTTTTATAGCTGCGTGCAGTGCGAACGGTAAAATCACGATCAACTGATTCAATTTCACCGGCCGGAAGTTCTACATTTTCACTACGCAGTGTTTGCTCAATATCACTGGAGGTAATACCACGGGCGGCCATCGCTTGGCGGTTAAGCCATACTTTCATGGCATACTTTCGCTCTCCCCCAATACGCACATTTGATACACCATCAACAACGGCTAAACGGTCGACAATAAAACGCTGTGCATAATCAGAAAGTTGCAATGAATCCATGGTTTCGCTGTTAAGTACAAACCACGCAATAGGGCTTTCGTCACTATTTGATTTTGATACTTCAGGAGGACGCACTTGTTCGGGTAGGCTGTCTAATGCCCGTGCAACACGTTCACGCACATCGTTAGAGGCATCGTCTATGTCGCGGTTAATATTAAACTCAATGGTAATGTTTGAGCGGCCATTACGACTCGATGAGTTAATACTTTTAATACCCTCAATCCCCGAAATACGATTTTCAATAACTTGCGTTATTTTTGTTTCAATAATTTCAGCAGATGCACCGGTATATTCAGTACTAATATTTACAATCGGTGTTTCAATATCTGGATACTCTCGCAAAGGCAACATGCTAAAAGCAACTAAGCCAAATGTGAGTAACAGTAAGTTAATAACAATCGCAAAAACGGGGCGTTTGACGCTAGTATCGGTAATTTTCACGTGTTACCCCTTAACGCTTACTTTACTACCTGAGCGAATTTTAATTATTCCCTCGGTAACAATTTGCTCGCCATTACTTAACCCTTTGTCTATCGCAACCCAGCCATTATTTCTACTTGCAACATGTACTTCTTTACGGTTTGCTATGCCATCTTCAATTTGAAAAACGTAATGCTTATCTTGCAGAGGAATAATGGCCTTTTCAGGCACCATCAGCGCTTGGTTACTGCTTAGCTCTAGTGCAGTTTTAAGCAACATACCTGGGCGAAGTAAACCTGATTTATTAGCAAAGCTGGCTGTTACTTCTACACTGCGAGTGATTGAGTCGATACGTGAGCTTATATGGGTTACTTTACCGCTGAAGGTTTGATCAGGGTAAGCATCGTTTTGAGTGCGAACAATCATTCCGTTTTTCAATTGAGCTAAATACTTTTCAGGCACTTTAAAATCAACTTTTATAATACTAATGTCATCGAGGGTTGTGATCACAGTACTATTATTAATATACGCACCCACCGATATTTCGCGTTTCCCCAGTAACCCAGAAAAAGGCGCGGTGATGGCCATTTCATTGAGTTTGGTTTTAGCACTTTCAAGTTGTGCTTCGCTGGCATCAACGCGAGCGAGTTGTTCTTCAAGCAATGACTTGGCCGTCGCTTGCGAGCGAGAAAGCTCGGTTAGTCTGGCTAATTGACGTTTTTCTTCTTGTAAATTAATGCTAAGTTCTTTTACTGCAAATTGTTCTTGTTGGTTTTGCAGTTGTACTAATTTTTGTCCTTTGCTGACCAAGTCGCCATCTTCAAAGTAAATGCTAGTGACATAATCGTTTTGGGCGCTTTTAATGTAGATAGCCTGATTAGCACGAGCACTGCCAATGGCTTCAATCATAATTGCATTTTCTTGCGACTCGACAGTGTGGGCAGAGACTTGCGTTGTCATTGCCGAGTAATTGGCTTGCTCGCCCTGTGATGCGGGAAAATACAAATAAACGCTAAAAATTATTAGTAACGAAATAATAAATGGAAATAAGGCTTTACCTGATTGTTTAGAGTGCATTGTTTTCATACCTGAAAATAGATTATAAGTATTGTACGAAATCAGGACAAAAAAAGGCGGTTATGTATCTCATTAATTTGTGCGTTAAGCGTAAAAATAACTGATACTTAGTCATTGCGCATATTTAACAGTAATAATGGGAGTTAATTGATGAGCTTAAAACATCATGCAAACGCTGTTTAACGCTGAGAAAGTTAGCATTGTGGGCTATTATTATGTTTATATTTTATATGGCGTTTTTTCAGTATGGCTAATATAAATAAACAAATACTAAAATACCGAGCGCAAGGCGCTAAAAATGGAATTGAAATATTAGTGGTCGGCAGCATTGGCTTGATTGTTATCATGCTGTTTAATTTATTACGCCCAGGCGAAATAAGTATTATCGAAATTTTTTTAGTAAGTTTATGTATTGCTGCAATTTTAATTGGCTTTTTTAAAACACAAGAACCTTTTTATAGTATTATTTTAACTGAGCAGCAATTAATATATCAGCATAAGTATGGACAATGGCATTTACACCCAGAGAATTTGCACCATTGTGGTATACCTAAGGTTGATAATGGCATTGATTACCTTGAGCTTAATGCGATTGGTATTAAGTTAAATGATATAGATTCATTCTTGTCTGCTTTAGCTCCAAGAATTGCGGGTAAATTGTTGATAGAGCAGCGACATTTCTTTATGCAAGTTGTTCAGAAAAATTGCAAAAATGGGCATTGCCCATCAGAATGGTTAGTTGAAGATAATAAATATAGGTCAAAAAAAGGAATTGACTATAATGGGCTCATAGCGATGTTTGCTAATAGGGCTAAACATCTTCAGCTTTTAACAGGGTATGACTTACTGTTACCAGCGAGTGTAATAGAAAGTGATATTTGGGAATTTAGCGCAAATTTAAATAAATGGAAGCGCGATCCCTCTCAGTTTATAAAGTCGCAGTGTGAATAATAATATAAGCACTCACTGCGGGATTAGGAATAACGATGAGCCAAGACAGATCTTTCATTAAAAGTGGTCGAAACACCATAATACATAAAAACAGAAAACTAGATTTAGTGATTGTTAATGGTGAGACTCACCCTAAAATTAAAGTAACAGGTAATGGTCTTGAGCCATTTAAAGAAGAACTGCCAAAAAACCGCCGAGATGCAAAAGAGCGTTACCTCGACGTTGTTTATATTACTAGTGCTGATGTATTTAGCGAAGAAAAACAATTGTTGTTTATTCAATCCTTAGATGGCCGCGAATATAAAGTAGATTACAGTAAAGTTGGCACTAAATTATTTGTTCGTATTCATCAAGATAGCTATTTATAATTTATAATGGCATTTTTTTTGCTTAATAGTTTTATTAGATAATTTTAAGACAAAAAGGTGCTGAGTATGAGAGCAATTTCGTTAATACCACTTATGTCATGCTTGCTTTTGGCTGCATGCGGAGGGGGAGGTGGTGCTGATAACAGTGATATAAAAACATCAGTATTTGCAGGTAACGATCTTCAAGTTGTAGAAAAATCAGAGTTTACTATTTCTGCAAAAGGCTCTCCTGCAGATGGTACATTTACTTGGCAGCGTGTAAGTGGCCCTATTATAGATGTGTTTCCGCTTGAAGGGGCTGAACAAACCATTACTGCACCAGATGTAAAGTCTGACAGTGAACTGGTATTAAGAGTTAGCTATCAAACCTCAGATGGCAGTTTAGTGAATGACGACTTGAGTGTTTTCATTGCCTCTAATAATCAGCTTCCTCTTGCTGTTGTTACTCAAGTTGCTCCTGCAAACTTGCCCTCAGTTTATAAGGATACTGTAACCCTTAGTGGTTTAACTTCCACAGACCCCGATGAAAATGGCGAAATTAGCAGTTATTTGTGGCAATTATTGTCAGGGCCGGATTTAACAATTGATAGCTATACCAATCCAACGCTTAGTTTTCCTCATCCATTATTAGAAAATAACACCAACTTAAAATGGCAGCTCACCGTAACAGATGATGAGGGCGGAGTATCTGCATCACAATTTGATATGACCCTTAATAAAACAGCTCAAGTGATTATTGCCGATGCAGGCGCTAATCAAACAGTAGAAGAGTTTGATAAGGTTATTTTAGATGCCACAGCCAGTGAAGCGGCAACTCAATCTTATCAATGTATGTGGCAACAACTTACCGGTAATACAGAAACCCTGATTGAACCGAAGTCATGTACTGCCAGCTTTTTTGCCTCTGATATTGATTTAAATGCAACGCTTAGCTTTGAAGTACAAGTTATGGACTTAAAAGGGCGCACCGACACAGATACCGTATTTATTGATGTAACACCCAAAGCGCTTGGGTTAATAAATGATACAGGGGTAGGAGAGTGTTATAACAATACTCAGCGAATTAATTGTAATAATGATGAATTTCCAGCTCAAGATGCTGATCTTGGGCGCGATAGTTTTGCCAATCGTTTAGGTAAAGTGGGTAAAGGGAATCTGGCTTTTGATTACACCAAACTTAATGAGTTTGCCGATGAGCTTCTCGATGATGCGCAAAACTTTAGCTGTATTCGTGATAATACTACCGGCCTTGTTTGGGAAGTGAAAAGCCCTTATTCCGGTGTGTTACCAAATACTTCGTTGCGTGATGGACAAAACCGTTATATTTGGCAAGGTACAGTAAATAGCGGCGATGTAAATGGTAGCGCTAATACCACATGCCCGAGCGATACTGATTGTGGATTACAAACCTATATTGATGAAGTTAATGCGCTTGATTTTTGTGGCGGCAGTAACTGGCGTTTACCCACTTATACTGAACTTTTAGGTTTAATTGATTACGGTAAACAAGGGCAAAACGTATTGATAGATACTGCATTTTTCCCTAATACACCATCGACTAACAGTGTAGGGCATTTACGCTACTGGACTTCGCAAACGGCTGTTGATGGTGCCAGTTTATCTCAGGCTTACACTATCGATATGATGGATGGCAACGACTTAGCCTATCCAAAAGATAATGCCGCTTATGTGCGCTTAGTTAGAAATCGTTAAGGTGATTATTATGAAATTAATTAAAGTCTCTATGTTATTAGCCTTAGGATTAAGTCAGTCACTTGCAGCGCAGCAGTGTTATCAGGAAGTCGCGACTAGCGATGATACCGACCGATTTGTGATTAATATTGATGGCACTGTATCAGATACTAAAACAGGGCTAATGTGGCAGCGCTGTAACTATGGTCAAGTTTATAATAGCGAAACAACTAGCTGCGATGGCGATACTCAACCATTAAATTGGCAAGCTTCACTTAAAGGCGCACTTAATGACACCACGGCAAATTATAACGACTGGCAAGTGCCGAGTATTAAAGAGTTAGCTAGTATAGTAGATCACCGTTGTACCGATCCAAGTATTAATGCGGGTATTTTTTTAGCAACGCAGTCGCAAAATTATTGGTCTAATACCTCGGGTATTAGCAATATAAATTCGGCATGGGTTTATCAGTTTGCAAGTGGTTTAAATAGCTTACATGCTAAAACAAGTAACGTATATTTACGCCTAGTACGCTATGAGAAGTAGTTAATTAATATATTAGCGAATCTAAAAATACTCTTTTATTTACGGTTAGCTTTTTTATTTACACTATTTTAATAATAAAGCCTGGTTGTAGTTGTCACCCAGGCTATTTTTTTGCCATTATAGGCCGTGAATTAACGACCAAGGACTATAAAGGTGTATTTAAGCTATTTTGGTTTACAAGAAAAGCCATTCTCAATTTCGCCTAATCCCCACTACTTATTTTTAAGTGAACGCCACAAAGAAGCATTAGCACACCTTACCTATGGACTAGGTGAAGACGGTGGCTTTGTGCTGTTAACTGGTGAAGTGGGGACGGGTAAAACCACCATAACACGTAGTATGTTAGAGCGACTGCCTGAAAATACCCAAGTAGCCATGATCCATAATCCTGCGTTATCAGAACTTGAACTGTTAGCCAGTATTTGCGATGAATTACAAATAACTTACGACGCCAAAAATGCCACGCTGAAAAGTCTAACGGATGTGATTAAAAAGCACCTTGAGTTTAATAATAAAGCGGGGGGGCATACTATTTTAATTATTGATGAAGCACAGCTACTTGCCCCCGATGTGCTTGAACAACTTCGCTTATTAACCAATATCGAAACCGACCATAAAAAGTTATTACAAATAGTATTAGTTGGGCAGCCTGAGTTACAGCTACTTTTAAAGCGTAATGAGTTAAGGCAACTGGCACAGCGTATTACTGCTAGGTATCACTTGTTAGCGCTAACACCAGGGCAAACCATTGCTTATATTCAACATCGGCTACATATTGCAGGTTGTGACAAGAAAATATTTTCAATGGAAGCGATGCAAATGGTGCATCAGCTCACAGGCGGCGTGCCACGATTAATGAATCTGGTGTGTGAACGCGCATTAGTAGGGGCATTTTCTAAACAACAAGAAATTGTTGGCAGTGATATTGTTAAGCAAGCAGCGAGTGAATCTTTACCTATCGACTTTATTGCCACAAATAATAAGGTGAGTAAAACAGGTTCGATTTGGCCCTATAGCGCTGCTGCGTTAATGCTTTTTGGTGCAGGAATTGGCCTGTCATTTATTCTTTAGTTAGGTGATTCATGTCTTATTTATTAGATGCGTTAAAGCAGTCAAAGCACGATACCATGAGCGCAGAGCAATATGACTTGCAAGCGCAACAATTAAAACAACAACATCAGTTGATGACCTATCGTCGAATTAGTTTTTTACTCACCGGAAGTTTATTGGCGACGGGTATATTGACCAGTGGCTTTTTTGTCGGTAAGTGGCTGCAACAAGAAAATGTAGCCGTAAAAAATGAGGTTGTTCAAAATGACCTTAGTCAAAAAGACTCAGCAGTAGTAGAAAAAACAACAAGCCCAGAGGAAGTACAAAAAACGGTTGCTCAAGCAGTAACAACCCCTCAAGCGCCCCTTGTTACAACTGCGCCTAACAATTCTGTGCCACTGGCAGGGCAATTGGTTTATGTGCAAACCCCAACGGGTGTACAGCAAATGTTGCTTACGCCACAAGGGCAATATTTACCTATGAGCGTTAATCAAACGTCTCAAGGGCAAACGCAAAATTTCTCGGCGCAGAATAACGTTTCATCTAGTTTTCAATCACCGAGCAGCCAACCGCAAAGTGTACCAACTCAGCCAACGAAAAGAACACTCAGTGCCGATGAGTTGAGTAAATACAAAGTGTTAGGTAAACCACTTAATCAAAATGTGTCTGCTCAGCCAGAATCAACCGCTGAACTAGATACGGTTCCCGACACGCTTAAAAATGCGTTTGCGCAAGCCGTTAATGACACAGAAACAACAGCCGACTACGAAGTAACTAAAGGCTCTCGTCATTCATCACGGGTACAACCCGTTGAGCTACTGCCGGATGGCCTACAAAGTATGTTGCCAAGCATTAAATATCAGGCACATATTTATTCGTCGACAGCAGATAAACGCTGGATAAAGCTCAATGGCAGAGAGCTATATGAAGGGGAGTCTATTGGTGCATTGAGGGTGCTAGAAATAGCACCGGATCAGAGCGTACTTGATTTTGATGGCTATGAATTTAGCTTAAAAGCCCTGCAAGATTGGCCACAATAGTGGCCAATTAACTAAAGATAGAGTGCTTATAAAAGCCCTCTAAATCTATATTATATTCTTTGGGTTTCACTGCTGATTCAAGCGTGTCTTGTGTTCTTTTACTTGATAAGTCAATATCTTGAACTTCAGTGTAACGCCCATGTTTGGCATTAAAAAACGTTTTTACGACTGGTTTTAATGGTGTTGCAGGATTACTTTGGGTCACCAGCCCCACTTTTTGGCTGGAAAGTTTTACCAGCGTGCCCACAGGGTGAATACCAATACATTGAATAAATTTATTAAGTAGCACGCCATCAAAGCTATCTGGGCAACCTTGTTTTAATATTTTAAACGCCTTAATTGGCTCCATACCCGTTTTATAAACGCGTTCAGCGGTTAATGCATCATATACATCAACAATAGAGGCCATACGAACGTATTGGCTTATTTCATCGCCCTTTTTACCAAAGGGGTAGCCTTTACCATCTAAGCGCTCATGGTGCATACCTGCGATATCAACAGCAATCCCCGTTAATCCTGCGTCTTCTAGTATTTCTTTGCTAAAGCGCGCATGGTTTTGCATCACTTTAAATTCTTCGTCACTGTAGCGACCTGGTTTGTTGAGAATCGCGTCAGGTATTTTTATTTTTCCCATATCATGCAATAGGGCACCTGTTGCAAGTTCTTCAATGATTGGCTTTTCAATATTGAGATGTTTTGCAAAAATACTCATTAAAATAGACACATTTATCGAGTGCTCTAATAAATAGGCATCTTTTTGGCGCATTTGCGTAATGCACGCCAGCGCATCTTGATTTCTAAATACGGAGTCAATAAACCCGCTAGCCAGCTCCCTAAAAGGAGCAACATCAACAGTGCGGCCAGATTCTATATCGCCAAATGCTTTGGTTTGTAAGTTTTTTGCTTCATCATAAAGCTTTTTAGCTTTACTCATTTCTTGCTCAGCGCTGTGGGTTATTAACCATGGATCGCGCTTTTTGATTTCGTGCTTAGTAGCAGGCGTTGGTTGTGTTTCAGATTCTTCAGAGGTGAGCATTTTATCAGGATCGATTTCAACCTCTAAAATGCCAGATTTTATTAATTTATCAATTCCACTTTGAGTTTTAACCCAGCCTTGGTTTTTTATTCTAATATTGCCAGTTTGCTTAACAACTTTTTGTACAAACATACCAGGTTTTAGCTGTGTAGTAGGAATGGTTTTCAAAATGAACTCTAATTAACAAGTATGATTAGAGAAAGTAACAAATAAATTCATATTTAGAAATAAAAAAAGGCATCAAATTGATGCCTTTTTAATTAAATGATGACTATTCTCTATTCATCATCTTCAACAAGCGTCATTAACGAGGTGTTACCGCCTGATGCCGTTGTATCGATACTGATTGTTTTTTCAGTAATAAGGCGCTTAATTAGCGTGTCGTAATACTCTGAGCTGATCACTGGCAGTATTGCGCCTTTACGTTGTGCAAGCTGTTGGCTGAAGTAGCCTAAGCGAGAAGAACGTGCAGCAACTACTGCACCCGCTAGGTGAGGATGCGCTAATATTGCTTGTAACTGATTTGGTTTAGCTACTTGAAAAACACCTTCAGCAACGCCGGTTGCAATAAACTTATCTCTAAAAGCAACCGCTTCATCATAAAATATTTCAGATGCTACCGTTATTACTGTGTTACCAGCAGCAAGCGCGGTAATAATCGATAGTGCCCAAAAGTTAAATGAGGTGCTTTTATCTGCGTAACAAACCACACAACCACGAGCTTCAAGGTGAAGTGTATTCGACTCACCTGTTGGCCCTGGCAATGTTGTATATTTACGCATGTGCTTTTCTAAGCGGTTTAACTGAGCACGTGCATCGGCAAGTGTTAACGCTAAATCGTCCGCGAGGTCGTCAATAATTTCAACCGTCGCTACTTTCGCTAATAACTGACGTACCGCAGAAACACGATCATTCAGTGGCGTTGCACGCCAGATTTTTTCATCGCGCATAGAGTTAACCATCAGCTTTTCTACTTGCTCATTTGCGCCACTGTAGTGGTGTAAATCAAGCTCATCTGGCGTTAGGTTAGTCATTTGTACGTTATCTGGTGATGCTTTTTCTTTTATTAGGCGTTGTAGGTAGTTTGGTCCACCGGCTTTAGGGCCAGTACCAGAGAGTCCACGGCCACCAAACGGTTGCACGCCAACAATGGCACCAATCATATTACGGTTGATGTATACGTTACCTGCGCGCGACATTTTCGCTAAATGTTCACAACGTTCTTCAATGCGAGAGTGAATACCCATTGTTAAGCCGTAACCCGTGTTGTTGATTTGGTCGACAACATTATCAAGCTCACTCGATTTAAAGCGGATAACATGCACACAAGGGCCAAATACTTCACGTTTTAATACCGATAAGTCTTTAATTTCGTATAAACGTGGTGCAAAGAAAAATGCGCCATTTTCGCTGTTATCAGGAATTTTACACTCATAGTGAAGTGTTGCATTACCCTTTAGGTATTCAACATGGTCGTTGAGTGTTTTAAGCGCTTTTTCATCTATTACTGGGCCTACGTCTGTAGAGAGTAATGATGGGTCGCCAATATGCAACTCAGCAAGTGCGCCTTTAAGCATATCGATAATGCCATCAGCTACGTCTTCTTGGATAAAGAGTACGCGTAATGCTGAACAACGTTGACCCGCACTTTGGAAACCAGAACTGATAACATCATCAACAACTTGCTCAGGAAGCGCTGTTGAGTCAACAATCATACAGTTTTGGCCGCCAGTTTCTGCAATTAAAGGCACCTGAATATCGTTACGTGCCGCTAATGTTTGCGAGATAAGCGTGCCCGTTTCAGTTGAACCTGTAAACATAACAGCTTGAATACGCTCATCAGGAACAATGGTTTTACCCACTTCGCTACCGCGAGCAATGACAGGTTGTACAACGTGCTCAGGTAAACCAACTGATAGCATTAATTCAATAGCACGAAGTGCGATTAAGCTGGTTTGCTCTGCTGGTTTTGCAATAACCGTGTTACCGGTAACAATGGCCGCTGCAACTTGACCTAAGAAAATAGCGAGCGGGAAGTTCCATGGGCTAATACATAAAATAACACCACGGGCTTCAAAGCGCTCATCTTGCGCAAGCTCTTCAGCACGGGCTGCGTAGTAACGACAAAAATCAACGGCTTCACGTACTTCATCAATACCATCTTGTGCTACTTTACCTGCTTCTTTAATACAGATAGCTACAAGCTCATCGTGATGGCGCTCTAAAATATCAGCAACGCGACGTAATAAATTGGCGCGCTCTTTTACCGGTGTTTGTGACCATGATTCAAATGCGGTTTCAGCGTTGGCTAGCAACACTTTCATTTCATCGCTATTTTGTAATTTTATATGGCCAATAATTTCTTTATGGTTTGCAGGGTTTTTAACTGCCAGCGCGCCCTGTGGTACTTGGCTTTCATCAATTAAATGTTCTTCAAACCAAGTGTCTAAATTTTCTTTAAACGGGGTGATCACGTTAATATCAGTTAAGTCCATACCTTTTGAATTGGCACGTTCTTCACCGTATAAATCAATTGGCATTTTTATCTGTGTGTTGTATTTATTACGTAAACCTTGCAGTGTTTCAACAGGATCTGGCAATAATGCTTCAACCGGTTGTGTGGTATCTACAATGGCATTTACAAATGACGAGTTAGCGCCGTTTTCTAGTAAACGACGCACAAGGTAAGCAAGTAGGTCTTCGTGTTGGCCGACCGGTGCGTATACGCGGCACTGAATTTTTTCTTCATCAACGATTTGGTCAAATAAAGATTCACCCATACCGTGAAGACGTTGGAATTCAAAACCTTGGTTATCACCTTTGGCCACTTCTAAAATAGTCGCTGCGGTGTAGGCGTTGTGTGTTGCAAATTGCGGGTAAAGTACATCACGTGCTTCAAGCATTTTAATCGCACACGCTTTATATGATACATCCGTGGTTGCTTTACGGGTAAACACCGGGAAGTAATCTAAACCATCTTGTTGTGTGGTTTTGATTTCTGTATCCCAGTATGCGCCTTTTACTAAACGCACCATCATTTTTCGACCCACACGGGTTGCTAGGTCGGTTAGCCATTCAATAACAAAAATAGCGCGTTTTTGATAAGCCTGAACCGCTAAACCAAAACCTTGCCAATCGCCTAAATCGTCATCGCTAAATACTGCCTCAATAACATCAAGAGAAATATCTAAACGGTCAGCTTCTTCAGCATCAACAGTAAAGCCGATATCGTATTTTTTAGCGGCAAGGGCTAGTTCTTTTAGTTTTGGAACGATTTCTTCCATTACACGCTCTCTATGAGTGAACTCATATCTAGGGTGAATAGCCGATAACTTTACAGAAATACCTGGGCTTTTTATTGGACCACGGCCATTTGCGGCTTTACCGATAGCATGAATCGCATTCATGTAGCTATCAAAGTAACGCTTGGCGTCTTTCATTGTGCGAGCACCTTCGCCTAGCATATCGTAAGAATATACATAGCCTTTTTGTTCTTTTTCAGCAGCACGCTCAATCGCTTCGTTAATGGTACGACCCATTACGAACTGTTTGCCCATTATCTTCATAGCAAAGTTAACAGACTTACGTATAACTGGCTCGCCTAAACGACCAATGGTTTTTTTGAGTATGCCAAACTGTTGCTCTTTAGTCTTATCGTTATAGTTAACCATTTTACCGGTTACTAATAATCCCCAAGACGAGGCATTAACGAATAAAGAGTCACTACTACCTAAGTGAGAGCTCCAATCGCCGTTTGCTAATTTATCACGTATTAATGTTTCTTGAGTTGCTTTATCAGGAACACGAAGCAGCGCTTCGGCTAAACACATTAATACCACACCCTCTTCACTCGATAGTGAAAATTCATTTAATAGCGCATCAACACCGCTTTGACCGTCTTGGTCTTTACGAATGTTTAAAACTATTTGGCGAGCTCTTTCCCATGCACGGCTTCGTGCTTTAACACCGACTTCTGCAAGTGGTAAAATGTGATCAATAACCGCATTTTCATCTATACGGTAGAAGTCACGGATCTTTTGTCTGATCGGACAAGTCGTTGTTAAATCGCCATTGAATAACATAAGCAACCCTCAGGAGTGTTAAGACTTAGGATAATTGTTAATTACCGCTAAATGTTGTTGGTGTAAAGCGTGCATTCTAATTAAAATCCAGCAGAATATGCTGGTTAATTTTGCCGTTTTACGATAATTTACAGGGCATATTATTAACTTATCCATATAAAATACTGATATGACTAATCCGAATAGATTACGCCTGCTTGATCGTATCGATATATCAATTTTAGACGTTTTGCAGCGCAATGGTAGAATTTCAAATGTTAACCTCGCAAAACAAGTGAATTTAAGTCCTAGTCCTTGTTTAGATAGAGTTAAACGTCTGGAGCAAGAAGGCTACATTGAGGGATATTTTGCAAAGTTAAGCGAGGAAAAGCTCAATCAAAGCTTAGTGGCGCATGTGCAGGTATCGTTAGTCACCTCAAATACAGCGGTATTTAAAGTGTTTCGCGAACACATTCTTAAAATTAAGCAGGTTGTTGAATGTGATATGGTAGCGGGTGGTTACGACTATTTATTAAAAATTCGTGTCTCTAATATGGACGAATACAGAGAAGTATTAGGTGATTTGGTTGATATTCCGGGAGTGGGCACACACCACACTTACATGGTAATAGAAAAAATCAAACAAGACCCTGGACTGCGTTTAGATATGTAACCTTTGAGTACATTATTGCAGGTATAAAAAATTGCAGGCATAAAAAAAGCATCATATGATGCTTTTTTTATGCCTGCTGTATTAAGTTAAGCTTATGCCCAACCTTCATAGCGTTTTCTGCGCGATAACACAATAGTTAAAATAATTCCTAAGAACAAACCTAAAAATGCAATAGCACCACCATAAGTGAGTAGCTGACGCTTTTCTTTAGCACTGGTTGCTTGCTTTAATTGTTGTTCTTGAGCAAGCGAGTCTTGTAATTGACTTATTTGTGCTAACAGCTGAGCATTTTGTTCGGTTAACTGTGCGTTTTGCTCTTGCAGCTCAGGTAATTCAACTTGCGCTTGACGAAGTCTATTTTGCATAGTGCTAATTTCGCTGTTAAGCGCTTGATACTGCTGCTTTAAACCAGCTGATTCACTAATGAATTTAGCTTCTACCCAGCCTTCACGGTCTTTATCATCTTTAACTTTTATAAAACCGTTTTGTTCATCAGATAATAAAGTCAGTTGCGTGCCTGCATCAATAGAACCGAGTAAGCGATAGTCTTTACTGGCGCCTGAACGCATAAAAGTATACAAGTTATCGATTATATAAGCTGTTTTAGCATTAGTAGGCGGCGTTGATTGAGCTTCCTCTGCTTGGCTCATAAACGGGGCGGCTGTTAAAAGCAGCCATAGTAAACAGTGTTTTAGCATTTATCTACCTTGTTAATCTAGCAGTGTCCGTTGTGAACGTGATTTTTATTTCGCATAAGTATATAGATAGTATGGATTTAATAGTTTAATAGCAAGATAGATATTGTAACCAAAGCATTTTGCTTGCGTGTTTATGACTAAAAAATTTGCAATATAGGTCTGCTTTGTTTATTTTGAGCACTTATTAATTTTAAGGGTAATCCGCAAGCCTAATGGATACTGAGATAGAACTGAAGTTTTTGGTATCAGATGACGTCATTCCACTGATCCCCTCACTAATTACTCAATTTGCAAAAAAAGTCACAAACAAACCTTCTAAAAGTTTGCAAAATGCTTATTATGATACACCAAGCAGAGAGCTGAGAGCACTCGATATTGGCTTTAGAACGCGTTGTACAGACGAGCGCTGTGAGCAAACAATTAAGCTTGCAGGAGACGTGGTGGGGGGATTACATCAACGTCCAGAATATAACCTTCCCATAGAAACAAATCGACCTAATTTAATGGCGTTTGATTCATCAATTTGGCCACACGGCATGCAAATTGATGTTATATCACAAAACCTCTACCCTATATTTAGTACTAATTTTATCCGCCGTACGTGGTTAATTGAAACGCAAAATGGTGCCAAAATTGAAGTGGTATTAGATAAAGGTGAAATTGCTTCGTCAGGTAAGGTAGAAATCATCAGCGAGCTTGAAATCGAGCTGGTTGAAGGTAGTCGTGAGGAGCTATTTGCTTTTGCAGATATATTAGTGAGCCAAAACTGCATTCGTTTAGGGCTCTATTCAAAAGCAGCAAGAGGCTACCGCCTTGCGGATGACACGCCGCTTCAACCAAGTAAATCAATCGGCTTTGTGAAACTTAATAAGCAAGCCACTCAAGAGCAAGCCCTTATTGAAGCTATGGGGTTTGGTATTCGCTTTGTGCAAAAACACGAGCAATGCTATTTCGATAAGCCAAGTTTAAAAACATTAAAACGTGTAACCGACGGTATTAGTTTAATTCGTCATAACTTTTGGTTATTTGATGATATTGTCAGTAAAGACAGCACCGAGCACCTCAGAACGGAGCTAAAGTGGTTATTGAGTGAATTAGCATGGGTTGAAAATGCCATTCAGTTAAAAACTTATACTTCTAAGCGCCATGCTTTTTATAAAAAAATAAACAGTGCGCCCGCCTTAGCTCAAGTTATTAACGATTTAAAAGAGTTACAACCGAGTATTGATGATATTTTTGCGCTTTTTCATAGTGCACGCTACAACCGTTTATTGCTGAGCTTAACAACGTGGCTGATAAATAAGCAGTGGCGTAAAGACTGGAGCCAAGCAGAGCTACAAAATGCAGAGCAGCCCGTTATTGATATTGCTCATCGTTTATTTGATAAAGATTGGAAAAATTTACACCGCTTATTGCCTAAAGAGCAAAGTTTAGCGGGCAATGATTATTTAAATTTTCGTACTCAGTTAGAAAATAGCTTACTCAGTGGTAACTGTTTAGGTGCACTGTTTAATAAAGATGAACGATTAGAATTTAGGCTTCCTTGGCTCGATATTTCTCATGGTATGTATGAGCTAAGCACGCTTGATTATTTAAAACAGCTGTGTGGCGGGCAAGAAGATGCTCAACTAGCAAAAATACAACTATGGTTGGAACAAAAGTCTGACTTTTTAGTCAGTGCCATGGAACAAAGTCGACACGCTTCATTTGATACAGAACCGTATTGGCTTTGATGGCTAAGCACTTTTGCACGCTTAACTTGTTGCAAAAGTGCATTATCCTATCGCTTTTGTGTTTTGTTACCAATGTGTATTCACAGCCCTCTTGGCAGCTTTACGAGAGTAAACAGGGGGTGAGTATTTATTTTCAGCGTTTGAGCGATGATACCTTGAAAATGAAAGCTGAAACGGTGGTGAAAATACCACAGCAGAAGATTTAATCGCCTTATTCAGTGATACCGATGCTGCTCCCCGCTGGATAGAAAATATTGCTAAAGTAAAATTACTGAAATATTTAAGCCCCTCAGAAAACCTTGTTTACAGCTTTATTGACTCCCCTTGGCCCGTTGCAAATAGAGATTTAGTCACGTATTCGTGCTATACGAAACGCAGCGCGTTGCAAACTCAACTTAGTATTCATGCCCGTCCTGATTTTTTACCTAAAACTAAAGGGGTAATAAGAATAAGCACATTAGATGCGACGTGGTTACTGACTCAGCAAGCGAATAACTTGCATATTGACTATCAGGTTTATGCGTTACCAGGCGGAAGTATACCTAATTGGCTAAATAACCGAGTCGCTCTAAAAAGCACCTTTAACACGCTAATAAATCTAGCTGAAATACTCACGACAAAGTAGTACACAGCAAAGCCAACCATCATCCGTACTGGGGGTTGCACACATGGCGAATTGCCGCGGTTATAAGCAAAAAAGTGACCTAAGTGGTCACTTTTTTAAGTGGATATAAGCTAATTAGTATTTAGCGGATTCACCGTCTTTGGGTAAAGACTGTTTTATAAACTCGCGTAAGTCGTTGTTAGAGCTTTCTAAATCTGCGTGGCGTAAGTACATCATATGACCACTACGGTAGCCTTTAAAGCTTAATCTATTTTGCATTTTGCCACTTGGATCTAGTTGCCACATTGTGTATTTAGCATCAAAGTAGTTTGTTGCGCCATCAAAATAGCCAGCTTGAACCATCACATTTAAATACGGATTTTGAGCCATAGCTAAACGCAAGTTTTCACCTGTATTGTTTCCGCTTCTATCCCATGGGTGAACGTTACCAAATAAGTTATATTTGATATCGGTTTTGTAATTAAGCTCTTCACGCAGGTAGTAGTTAATTGCAGGGGTAAAAGAGTGCAGCCACGATGTAAGCTCTGCCCAGTAATCTGGTGATTCACCGGCATCGCGTTTATCAATTCCTAAATAACGAGAATCCAGACGACCAACCATTTTTCCGCGTTCACGTAATAGCTCTTTCCAAAAAAATTGTGTCGGGATGTCTAAGTTATTTTGGCTAACAAATGTTTCAGATAGACCTGAATATTCGGCCATTTTTTTAATAATACGACGTTTTTCATCTGGGGCAATAAACCCGCCTTTTGCAAGCGCTGGAATAAGCTCATCAACAGTAAATTGTTCAACTTCTGGTAATAGCTCGTCTAAGTCTTTTGCTTGTAAATCGGCGTTTAGTGCTTTGTGATACCACGCTGTAGCTGCAAAGTAAGGTAGGCGATTAGCGGCTTTTACAGGGCCATCGCGCTTAATGCCAATATCGGTAGGTGAAACGAGTACAACACCGTTAATGTACATCCACTGACTATTTTGTAGCTCATGCGCTAAGCCTGATACACGCGTTGTACCATAGCTTTCACCAATTAAAAATTTTGGAGAGCGCCAGCGTTCATTTCGAGATACAAAAGTATTAAGCCATTCTGCTAGGTATTTTATATCGGCATTCACACCAAAAAATAACTCTTTTTGTTTATCCTTTGGTAGAAGGTTACCATCTTTATCTTCAACGACACGCGAATAACCCGTGTTTACAGGGTTTACGTAAACGATGTCGGCTACGTCTAAAACCGAATAAGGGTTATCTTTAACACCGTAAGGTTGAATAGGGTAGCCTTCGTCGTCAATTTTTAAAACGCGTGGGCCGGTGTATGCTAAATGCATCCAAACTGACGCTGAGCCTGGGCCACCATTGAATGAAATAAGTAATGGGCGCTTTGTTCTATCATCGATCTTATCGCGCGTGTAGTAAGTGTATTGAAGGGTTGCGATGGCGTCTCCCTTGTCATCCCATACCGGTTGTGTGCCAGTTGCTACTGTGTAAGAAAATCGTTCATTATTTATTTTTGCTTTGTGCTGGGTAACCACTTTACTGTCAATATCAATACGACGTTGATTATCGGCAAACGAGGCGCTACTTAGGGTGAGCGCAATAGCGGCAATGGGTAAAAATAGACTTCGACTAAATTTCATAAGTGACCCTTTTTATTTTATGTACTGCAGTTATAGCGATATTTGAGTAAAAAACAAAAGTATTGAGACTAGCTGCCGATAATAATCGTTGAGTTAGCGAGTAACCACCTCTGTTAAGAATAAACTTTGTTTAATAGTTAGACTTTTTTTAAACGCCTTCTTTGTATTTCATTGATATCGCACCAATGCAGTATTTTGCATAAAAAAAGCGCACCTAAATGGTGCGCTTTTTTGTTTTATATATTATTTATTTTTTTAAGTTTATGTTTTTATTATTAATTTAAAAATGGCACAAAGGTTGGATTGTATAGAGGAAATACAATAACAAGCTAGCGTCCTAAGGGGGCCTTTGTGAAAATGATCAGTGCAATAATAAAGCCATTCAAACTAGATGATGTGCGTGAAGCACTCGCTGATTTAGGCATCGAAGGAATGACAGTGGTTGACGTTAAGGGATTTGGACGTCAAAGAGGGCATACTGAGTTATACCGTGGTGCTGAATATCAGGTTGACTTTATACCTAAAATTAAACTTGAAATTGCTACTCGTAGTGAAAATTGCCAACGCGTTGTAGAAACCATTACCAAAGTCGCTGGAACGGGCAAAATTGGTGACGGCAAAATTTTTGTTTACGACCTAGACCAAATCGTCCGTATTCGTACTGGCGAGCTTGATGATGATGCAATTTAAGGGGGCAACATGGAAAATACAATTATAGAGCTGAAGTTTTCGCTCGATACGTTTTACTTTTTAATGTCTGGCATCTTAGTCATGTGGATGGCAGCCGGTTTTGCAATGTTAGAAGCGGGTTTAGTGCGCTCTAAAAATACCACAGAAATTCTAACTAAAAATATCGCGCTTTATTCTATCGCGTGTACTATGTTTTTGTTGATAGGCTACAACATTATGTACGTAGATAATGTTGAAGGCGGCGTTATTCCTTCGTTTGGTGGGCTAATAGGTAGCCAAGCGGCAGATGCTAATCATTCACTAGAATCTGACTTTTTCTTCCAAGTAGTGTTTGTTGCAACGGCCATGTCTATTGTATCTGGCGCCGTAGCGGAGCGTATGAAGTTATGGGCTTTCTTAGTGTTTACTGTAGTACTAACAGGATTAATTTACCCAATTGAAGGTTACTGGACATGGGGTGGCGGCTTCTTATCTGAATTAGGCTTTGTTGATTTTGCAGGCTCTGCCATTGTCCATGCAACCGGTGCAGCTGCAGCGCTTGCGGGTGTAATTCTACTGGGAGCACGTAAAGGTAAATATGGTAAAAATGGTGAAATTTACCCAATTCCAGGTTCAAACTTACCACTTGCTACATTGGGTACATTTATTTTATGGATGGGTTGGTTTGGCTTTAACGGTGGATCACAGTTATTAATTTCAGATAAAGAAAACGCAACTGCGGTAGGTCAAATATTACTTAATACCAATGCTGCTGCAGCTATGGGGGCAATTTCAGCCTTGTTCTTATGTAAACTTTTATGGGGCAAAGCCGATTTAACCATGGTACTTAATGGTGCACTTGCAGGCTTAGTGGTTATTACTGCAGACCCATTATCACCATCACCACTAATGGCGTGTTTATTTGGCTTACTAGGTGGCTCATTAGTGATACTTAGTATTGTCGCACTGGACAAAGCTAAGATTGATGATCCCGTGGGTGCTATTTCTGTTCATGGTGTGTGTGGCATCCTAGGTATCGTGCTAGTACCGGTTACTAATGCTGAGGCCAGCATTGTTAATCAGTTGATTGGCCTACTATGTATTATTAGTTTTGTGTTTATTGCTTCATTCATTGTATGGGCAATCCTCAAGCAAACTATGGGTATTCGTGTTACCGAAGAAGAAGAGTTAAACGGTATGGATCAACACGATTGTGGTATTGATGCTTATCCAGAGTTTGTATCAGTTAGAAGTAATTAATTAAAAGTATTGTGTGTTCAATCAAAGCCCTACTCTGTTAGGGCTTTTTTGATTTCAGGGGAGGTTAATTTTTCAGGTGCTAAGGTAATGTGATAAGCTCCTCGCGTTAAATTAACCTTCGGAATATATTACACTTAAATGGCTGAAAAAAAGAAAACATCGACCAGTAAACCCTCGACTAAGCGCGCTACTAAGTCAACGAAATCATCGGCGCGAAAAAGTGCGACCAAAAAAACTTTAAGCACCGCAAAACGGCCACTTTTTAAAACGTTGTTTTCTATTTTTTGGAAACTGAGTCTGGCGACTTTTATCGCCATTGCACTTTATTTTATTTACCTTGATGCAAAAATAACTCGCCAGTTTGAAGGCAATAAATGGCAACTTCCGGCACAAGTATATGCCCGCTCAATGACTTTTTTTCCAGGCCAGTTTTTATCAGAGCAAGAGGTTTTATGGGAGCTTAAGCGCTTAAACTACACGCCAGTTAATCGCTTAAGTCGGACTGGGCAGTATATTAAAACAGCCAATAGTATTAAGATTTTTCGCCGTGACTTTGAATTTTATGATGGTTTAGAGAGCGCTCATGTTATTGAATTGCGCTTCTCTGGAGAGAAGGTAGCCAGTATTAAAGATAAGTTTGGCCGTCGTTTAAACACTGCCAGATTAGAGCCTGTACAAATAGCCCGTATTGGTAATGACTCAAAACAAGATAGAGAGTTTGTACCATTAGATAAATTTCCTGACATGCTTAAAAATACCTTATTAGTAGTTGAAGACCGCGATTTTTATGATCATCACGGTGTATCGGTATTTTCAATTTTACGCGCTTTGTATACCAATATTCGCGCAGGGCGCACCGTACAAGGGGGGAGTACATTAACCCAGCAGCTGGCTAAAAATATTTACCTTACCCGTGAGCGTTCGTTAGTGCGTAAAATTAATGAAGCCTTTATTGCGCTTATTCTTGATTACCGTTACTCAAAAGATCAGATTCTCGAAGCCTATTTAAACGAAGTGTACTTAGGTCAGTCATACAACCAAGGGGTACATGGAATGGGGCTGGCCGCCGAGTTTTACTTTGCCAAACCTGTTGATGAACTAGAGTACGACCAAATTGCCTTGCTGGTGGCTATGGTTAAAGGCCCATCTTATTACAATCCTAGACGTTACAAAGAACGTGCTATGGAGCGTCGTGACCTAGTGCTGCGTTTAATGGTCGATAACAAACTTATTTCTACTAAAGAGTATAGAGCCTCGTTAAAGCGCGCAATTGATATTGCACCAATGAAAGCCAGCTTGCAAAAGTCTTACCCAGGTTACTTAGAGTTGGTTAATCGCGAGCTGAAACAGCTGCTACCTGATCAAGAAGTGTTAGATGCAGGGGTGCGCGTATTTACCTACTTCGACTTGCAAAAACAAACCGCAATGGAAGAGTCGATTCAGGCCAGTTTACCTTATTTGGAAAGGCGTCCAAATACCAAAGAATTAGAAGCGGCAATGATCTCCGTTAATGTTGAAAAAGCCGGTGTATCAGCGTTAGTCTCTGGACGCGATGTGCGTTACTCAGGGTTTAACCGGGTGCTTGATACCAAGCGCAATATTGGCTCATTAGTTAAACCGGCAGTGTATTTAAGTGCACTGCAGCTTCCTCATTATAACTTAGCGACGTTACTTGATGATTCACCTGTTCAAGTCACCAACGAAGAGGGAAAAGTATGGCAGCCAGAAAACTTTGATCATCAATACCGTGGTGCCATGCCTCTTTATAAAGCATTTAGCCACAGTATTAATATACCGGCAGTTAACTTAGGGCTTGATGTAGGCGTCGATAAAGTGGCTAACACGCTCAGGGGCTTAGGAGCTAAAGGCTATATTAATGAATACCCATCGCTGCTATTAGGGGCTATTGAAATGTCGAGCTTTGAAGTGGCACAGCTTTATACCACGATTGCAGCAGACGGTGAATACAGAGAGCTGACGTCTATTTCTGCGTTAACCGACTCTGTTGGTAAAGTACTTTATAAGCACAAAGTAATTAACGAGCAACGCTTTGATAAAGATGCCATGTACATGACCAAATATGCTATGAAGCGAGTAACTAAAGATGGCACCGCTAAGCGCTTAAACTTACATTTTCCGTCGATTCAGTTGGCAGGTAAAACAGGTACCAGTAATGAATTACGCGACAGCTGGTTTGCTGGATTTGATCAAAATACAGTAACGGTTGCATGGATAGGCCGTGACGATAATAAAAGCACCGGCTTAACTGGCAGTGTTGGCGCGCTTGAAATCTATATTCGTTATTTAAAACCGCTAAACCCGCAAGCAATTGCCGATACCCGTCCGCCTTCAATTAGGTGGGCATTTGTAAACGAGCAAACTGGGAAGCAAGCACCACCGGGCTGTGGCAAAGTGATTCAGCTACCGCTTAGAGCCAGTGAGTTTAAACCAAGACCAGAATGTATTCGTTAAATAGTAAAAACAAAAAAGCCCGAAAGGGCTTTTTTTATGGGTAAGCGATCTTATGAGCTAAACGTTATAGTTTGGCAAAAGCGCGCTCTGCCGCTTCAATCGTTGCTTGAACTTCTTGCTCTGTGTGCGCAGCACACACAAAACCAGCTTCAAACGCTGAAGGCGCTAAATAAACCCCTTCTTCAAGCATTAAGTGGAAGAACTTTTTAAAGCGCTCTAAATCACATTCAGTGGCTTGTTTGTAAGTAGTTACTTTTTCTGCATCGGTGAAGAAAAAGCCATACATACCGCCAGCGTAGTTAGTCGTTAAGGCAATACCTGCTTTTTTAGCTGCGGCTTCAAAGCCTTCACAAATCGCCTTACTAATGGCTTCTAACTTATCATGCACGCCAGGAGCGCTTAGTAGTTCAAGTGATTTTAAGCCTGCTGCCATCGCAATAGGGTTACCTGAAAGTGTACCCGCTTGATAAACAGGGCCTACAGGGGCTATGTAATCCATTATTTCTGTTTTACCACCAAATGCGCCAACAGGCATGCCACCACCAATTACTTTACCTAAACAGGTTAGGTCTGGCTTGATGTTGTAATACGCTTGAGCGCCACCAAGGGCGACACGAAAACCTGTCATTACTTCGTCAAAAATAAGCACAGATTGGTACTGATCACATACTTCACGCAGACCTTCTAAAAAGCCGGGTACTGGTGGGATACAGTTCATGTTACCGGCAACTGGCTCAACAATAATACACGCGATTTCATCGGCGTACTTGGCAAAAATCGCTTTCACTTCTTCAATATTGTTAAACGAAACGGTGAGTGTGTGCTTAGCTAAATCTTCAGGAATGCCTGGAGAGTTAGGTACACCCATAGTTAATGCGCCAGAGCCGGCTTTTACTAGCAGTGAATCTGCATGGCCGTGGTAACACCCTTCAAATTTTAAGATTTTGTCACGACCAGTAAAGCCACGGGCTAAGCGAATTGCGCTCATTGTTGCTTCTGTACCTGAGCTTACCATACGTACTTTTTCGATAGATGGGACTAGCTCTTTTACTTTTTCAGCCATTAAAATTTCAGCTTCAGTAGGTGCACCGTAGCTTAAACCATTTTCTACCGCGTCATGCACTGCTTGTTTAATTTCAGGGTGATTGTGGCCCATAATCATTGGACCCCAAGAGCCTACATAATCGATGTAACGGTTGCCATCAGCATCAAATGTAAACGCGCCCTGTGCTTTAGTAATAAACAGCGGAGTACCACCTACACCATTAAATGCACGCACTGGTGAATTTACGCCACCAGGAATAGAGTCTTGAGCTCGTTTAAATAAGTCTTGGCTAATTGTCATGAAAAATCCTATTGTTTTATCACTTTAAAATTAAAAGCTTAGCTATCGCGTTTGCGGCTAAACCAAGGAACGTCTACTTCATACTGCTCGACTTTGTTTTCTACGCCGAGGGTTAAAGCAAACAGTGCCATACGAATAAGTACGCCATTTTGTACTTGGCGGAATATCGCTAGATTGTCGTTAGCATTTAAGTCGTTATCAAGTTCGTTTGCCTCTAAACGGCTATCGCGAGGAAGCGGGTGCATTAATACTGAATTAGGTTTGCAATGGCTATTGTAAATAGACTGGCTAATTCTAAATCCACCACGGTACTTGTTGGCTTCTTCTTGCGACGGAAAGCGCTCTTCTTGGATTCGTGTTTGATAAACGATATCGGCTGCTAAGTTACCTTCCATTTTATCTACCAGTTCAATTTTATGACCGGCATTTTCAACCGCAGATAAAATTGAGTCAGGCATTTGTAAGCCATTAGGGGCAACCATCGAAAACTTAATGTCTTTGTAATGGCATAATAACTTTGATAGCGAGTGAACAGTACGGCCATATTTTAAATCGCCGACTAGCGCAATATGCATACCATCGATATTTTGATCGAAGCGGTTAAGTTCACGCTCAATAGTTAATAAATCAAGCAGTGCTTGAGTGGGGTGCTCATTAGGGCCATCGCCACCGTTTATTACTGGTACGCTGCAGCCTGTTGCAAATTCAGCTACCGAGCCTGAGTCTGGGTGGCGCATTGCAACCGCATCAGCATAGGCTGAAATAACGCGTGCGGTATCATAAAGTGATTCGCCCTTAGCAAGCGCAGAGCTTTGCATGCCGGTGGTTTCACGAACTAGTCCACCGAGTAAGTTAAACGCAGTGCCAAAACTAACACGAGTACGTGTACTGGGTTCAAAAAATAGATTTGCTAAAATAGCGCCTTCAAGCACGTTGGTCCGCTTTTGTTTTTTAGCATATGGCTCCATTTTTTTTGCCACAGCAAATATGCGTTCAATACAGTCTCGGTCGAGTTGATTAACAGAGAGTATATTTTCACCTTGGAAACTGAACATGGGGTTATTCCTAGTTATTCAAAAAGGCGCGATAATCCACAAAGGAGCACGCAATCGCGCGTATTATACAAACTTAGTATGCGACTTGGCAGCGTAATTTATAAGCCTTTGCTAAAAGCTTGGCTTAATAATCGCCAAAGCGACAATAACGAGTAGCGCTAAAACGGGTAGCTCGTTGAAAATGCGATAAAACCGATCGCTTTTAGTATTTCTATCGTGTTTAAAATCAGCTAACAATTTGAAACAGTAGCCATGATAAATATATAAAATTATCACCAGCACGAGTTTGTAATGCAGCCACATGCTGTAACGAAACCATTCGCGGCCGTATTCAACAATAGTTAATACGCCAAATACTGCGGTAAGCACCGCAAAGGGTGTAACAAAATAAAGTAGCCGACGTTCCATTACTTTTAGCATTGAGTTACACGATTTTTCTTCACTCATAGCGTGATAAACAAAAAGTCGAGGTAGGTAAAAAATACCGGCAAACCAAGCAATCATAAAAAATACGTGCAAGGTTTTGTAGATTAATAATGCGCTCATATTGTTCTCATTATTGTTAAAGTAAACTGTTACGTATGGTTAAAATATGGTGGATTTGATCCCACCTTAGTAATCCCATAATTTGTTGATTATCTAGCAAGTTATATACATAAAGTGCACCACTGCGTTTATCATTCAAAATTTCAAATGCATCTGCAAGGGTGGCTTGGCTGCTAATACCTTGTAAGCTAATGTATTTTATATTGACCGCCTGATCAGACATTAAACTTAAGTCATATTCAGCTAGGCGATAACCATTTTCTTCATCAAATACAATTAATGGTGTTTGGCTGTCCATGGCATCTAGACTGTTTTTTATTTGCTCTTTATCGTCGGAGTAGAGCAGTTTAAAGTCTTCATCCATGTCATCCATCACTCCTACTTTTTGTAAGGCTTCAGTGGCGGGAGAGACATGATAGGGAAGCCCTTGAAAGTCTAATTGCTGTAAAAATATGGAGCGGTTACCAAATACCTGTAAAGCTGTAACGTAGGCGGTAGTAATGACGATCATCGCTGGCACAATAATTTCCGGTGACGAGGTCAGCTCCATTACGGTGGTCAGTGCCGCTAAGGGGGAGTGTAGTGTGGCCGCTAATAAGCCTGCCATGCCCAGCACCCCGTAAGTGCCGGCTATATCGGTGCCGGGGCTAATAAATTGAGCAAAAAATGCCATTAAAGTACCGGTTAAAACCCCCAGCCCAATAACCGGACCTATCAACCCACCAGGAATACCTAAGCCAATAGCAAATAAGGTGGCTAATAACTTAGCAATTAAAATAGTGGTGAGTAGTTGCATGTTTTCTGGTGACTCAACCGCAATAGTTATCGCACTCATACCCGAGCCCATTGCTTGTGGAACTGCGTAAGCAATTAAACTGGCAATACACCCTGCAATTATTAAACGTGGAAACATACTAAGTGGTTTAAAGGTTTTAATAATCAGCATTAAGTTTTGATTAAAAGCATAAGCCACCGCGCCCAATCCCATGCCGCACAAAACTAAATAGGGGTAATGCCAACCACTTAAAGGCGCAATGCTTATTAGCGCAAGTTCTGAGCCTTCACCAAATACAAACTGTGTTGCTAATGCGCCGGTAACGGCTGCGAGCATAATCGGCACAAAAATATGCACTTTGTATTCTCTGAGCACGACTTCCATTACAAAAATAACCGCAGCCAGGGGGGTATTGAACGACGCAGCAATGCCCGCGGCAACGCCACAACCACTGAGGGTACGCATAGCGTTGTGGGGTAAGTGTAGTTTATTTGCTAATATGCTTGCCCCCGCTGCTCCCATGTGAACTGAGGGGCCTTCGCGGCCAACAGAAAAACCGCTGATCAGTGCAAGCGCGCCGCCTACAAACTGGTTAACCGTATTATAAAGTGGCATTTGCCCGTAATGACGTTTTATTCTGTGTATTACAAAGGGGATACCCAAGCGGTAATGTTTAAAGCCGGTAAAAGCCGCAAATGTGGCTATCAGAAGTGCAGCAATCAAAGGCATTAATACCCGTTCTAGGGTAGGGAGAGTAGTAAAGTCGTCAGGGGTTTCTAAAAATAAACTTTGAAAAAATAAAATGGTTAGGCGAAACAGTATAATGAAAAATGCAGCAATTAGTCCGGCACTTACGCCCAATAAGCATAATTGTACGGATGTTTTTGGTTTTGCTAATCGACGTCTCAGTCGCTCAAGCCACATGCTTTATTTCCCCGTAGCATTTTTAGGCGTCAAGTTTATCAAAATAGTCTAGGGAAGTCCTTGAGATTTTTAACAACCGATTAATTTAAATTAAATTTATAGTATATTGATTCACTGAACAGATTAAACGCGCATTGTTTTAATCAAAGCTTATAAACGCGAGCTTACTATACTTGATTAAAACACTCAGGTATTAGATAATCTCGTGCATTAGTATAAAGGTATTGAGGGTTATAAAATGTCTGAAGAATTACCCATTAAGTTTAGCGACGCAGCCGCTGTGCGTGTTAAACAGTTAATCGACGAAGAAGAAAACCCAGATCTAAAACTGCGTGTTTATGTCACAGGCGGTGGTTGTTCAGGTTTTCAATACGGTTTTACTTTTGATGAAAAAGCGAATCCTGGCGATTTAGAAATTGTTAAAAACGGGGTTACCTTAGTCATTGACCCAATGAGTATCCAGTATTTAGTTGACGGTGAAGTAGACTACACCGAAGGGTTAGAAGGGGCACGCTTTTTTGTCTCTAACCCTAATGCCACAACAACGTGTGGCTGTGGCGCTAGTTTTAGCGTGTAAAGATACCGTTATTTGAAAAAAAACCGCTTAATTAGCGGTTTTTTTATGTGTTTAAAATCATAACTCAGTTGGTCTGTATTCTGTTATTTGCATTATTAACACAAAAAAACCAAGTACGAATGCAGAGAAAGCTAAAATATAGATAAAGCCTTTTTTACCCTGTTTGATTGGAATTGCATAATGGCGTAAAAAAAAGTACCAGCCCAAGCATAAAATAATAGGCAGTAAAAAAAGTAGTCTAAACATGATTTAGCCTTTTTAAGCAAATAATAAGTTAATAATAAACGGCTTATATCACGGCTAGCGCATTTTAATCCCAGATTCTAACAGGGTTGAGCGATAATCATCGT
>NZ_JASDDE010000036.1:0-40066 GCF_030407565.1 Pseudoalteromonas sp. APC 3694 | reverse complement strand
CCGGCAGGGGTTTATAGCCCCTCTAGGGTTCAAATCCCTATCTCTCCACCATTATATTAAAGCCCGCTTATTAGCGGGCTTTTTTGTGTCTAATTTTCGCTATACCTAACCTCAAAACCAAGTATATTTAGTTAAAAAATACGACCATAGTCTCTATTTATAAGCTACAGCTCTTAGGGCATGCTAAGAAATAAGATTTATGCTTGTGTATTTAAGGTTCTTACTATGAAACATCAACTTGCTAAAAGCGTCGCACTTTCATTATTATCTCCTGTTATTATCGGCAGTATGCTAGGAATATATTACGCATTGACTATGCGTGGTGACGCGGTGTCTATCTTTTTAGGGCTATTGATGACGGCCATTGCTAATGCCCACATAGTAGGGTTAACGATGGCTGCGTTTGTGGTGCCAGGCTACTTACTTATGTTTAAGTATTCTAAGGTGAATTATTCTGGGGTATTAACTCTTGGCTTACTGGGTGGCGCTATTTTTAGCTATCTGCTTAGTGCGACTACTGGCGAGATATTTTTAATCAATAGTGTGATGTCGGGATTTGCTGCAGGACTGTTTTTATTTGGCCTGCGTAAATCGGTACAAAGCTAATTGCAGAATATTTAATCAAGTGTGTCGTAAAACCATGTAATTTCCTTTTTTTTACCCGCAAAAGGTTTCAATTTTTAGTGACAAAGAGTACCTTTAGCTACTGTATGTTTAATAAGAAGTAGTTTGGTATGCAAAAGCACGATTTTTACCAGTCATTAGTTAAGCAAACTGAATCGCTGATAGGCGGTGAATCAAACATAATTGCCAATATGGCAAATATTAGCGCGCTATTATTTACTTCTTTAGAAGATGTGAATTGGGCGGGCTTTTATTTTATGGATTCACCGACAGAATTGGTACTTGGTCCATTTCAAGGCAATCCAGCTTGTATTCGTATTCCGGTAGGGAAAGGGGTATGTGGCACTGCTGCGGCAACCGAGCAAACCCAGTTAATTTCAGATGTGCATGCGTTTGACGGTCATATAGCCTGTGATGCGGCGTCAAATTCTGAGATAGTTGTACCTATCATGAAAAACGGCCGTGTATTTGCGGTACTTGATATAGATAGCCCAAGTATTGGCCGATTTGATACTGATGACCAAGCAGGGCTTGAAGCACTTGTAAAATGCTTAGAGGCTAGCCTGTAATGAAAGATTTGCTAAATGTTCAAGATTACCTATTCGCCGTTCAAGATGTAGGTGATTGGGAAGGTGAAGAAGAACATGTAGCGGAAACGCTCAATGATTTGATTCACATGGCCTGGGATCGTCTACCTGATGATTTAGACTGTGATTCAATTGATGAAATTATAAATGGTATTTGGGAACATTTACGTGGTGATATGGCTGTGATTGAAACTGACTTTGAAGAGTTAGTTGATTGGAGCATCCACTATGTTGATTCTGCCCTTGATGAAAAGATGTGATTAAATAGGTTCTAAAATGGAAACCACAAACAAGCTAAAAGATATTAATGAAGTATTGGAGTTCTTATACCAAGAATTTCCACAATGTTTTAAACAAAAAGAAGGCATTCAGCCGCTTAAAGTAGGTATCTTTAAAGATATCGCTGAGCGTATTGAAGGGTCTGAAAAAGTTAGTAAAACACAAGTACGCCAAGCACTTAGAAAATACACATCTAACTGGCGCTATCTTGAAGCGGTTACTAAATCTGAGTTCCGTATTGATCTTGACGGAAATCAAGGCGAGAAAGTTGAGCAAGAGCATATCGACCACGCACAAAAAGCGTTGGAAGAAAGCCGTGCTAAAATGGCAAAGCGCAAAAAGCAGCAACGCCCACGTCAAGACTCAGATGCAAAATCTTTTAAGAAGAAGCCAGCGCATTCAGCTAAAAATCCATCAGCTGCAGCAAAACCTGCCAAAGCCGCTGCGCCTAAGCGTTCAGGAAAAGTTGAACCTTTACCTGCAGGCGAGGTCAAGGTTAATAACAAGGTTAAAGTTAAACTTGGCCAAGCACTTGTTAATGCAGTAATCACTGAAGTAAACAAAGACGATGTTCATGTTGAACTAGTGACAGGTATGCAAGTAAAAACCAAAGCCGACAGCTTATACATTATTTAAGTTGCGAAAAAATTAAGGAGTTGTGTATGAGTAAAAAGTTTACGCTCATTCCGTTAGTTGCTGCGCTGTTTTCAGGTTCGTTATTTGCTGCAGTAGAGCCGGTAACATTAGAAGACTTACCCTTGTTAAAACAAGAAAGTCAGCACGGTACAGCCAGCAAACGAGTGGCTAATCTATTTACTCGTTCACATTACACACCCGTTCGATTTAACGATGAGCTTTCGAGTAAAGTATTTGATCGTTACATCGAATCCCTTGATTTTAATAAAAGCGTGTTCTTAAAAAGCGATATAGACTCATTTGAACAATATCGTAACCGTTTTGATAACGCGCTTCTTAGCGGCCAGTTAGGGTTTACGTTTGATACTTTCAACTTAAGCCTTAAACGCCGTTTTGAACGTTATGAATTTTCACTGTCACTACTTGAAAACGAAATGACGTTTGACGAAGAAGATGAATATTTTTATGACCGCGAAGATTCACCGTGGGCAATTACCCAAGCTGAGCTTGATGAAATTTGGCGCGAACGGGTAAAATATGATGCACTGCGTTTAAAAATGACTGGCAAAGATTGGCCAGGCATTAAAGAGGTGTTGACTAAGCGCTATAAAAACGCAGAAAAACGCCTTGTTCAGTCAAAATCTGAAGACGCATTTCAAATTGTAATGAACTCGCTAGCACGCAGTATTGAAGCGCATACTTCATACTTGTCACCTCGACGTGCTGAACAATTTAAAATGGACATGGACTTAGAGCTTGAGGGGATTGGCGCAGTATTAACGCCTGATGAAGACTACACGGTTATTCGTAGTCTAGTTCCAGGAGGCCCTGCAGACAAATCTGAGCAGATTAAAGCCGATGATCGCATTATTGGTGTGGCTCAAGAGGGCGAAGAGTTTGTTGATGTTATTGGTTGGCGTTTAGATGACGTGGTTGATCTTATAAAAGGGCCTAAAGGCACTAAAGTACGTTTACAATATTTAAAGGGTGCTGATGCTCACGGTACGCCAAAGGTAGTTGAGATTACCCGTGATAAAATTCGTCTGGAAGACCGAGCAGCAAAATCAGAAGTATTTGAAGCCAGCTATTCGGATCTGACTAGTAAAATAGGGGTAATCGAAATCCCTGGCTTTTACAACAACCTTTCTAAAGATGTAAAAGTAGAACTTGCTAAATTAAAAGAGCAAAAAGTTGACGGTATTATTATAGACCTACGTCAAAATGGTGGTGGTTCGCTATATGAAGCGACGCAATTGTCAGGCTTGTTTTTTGATCAAGGCCCAGTGGTACAAATTCATACATTAAATAATCGCATTGAAGAGCAAAAAGACCGTGATGGCATTACCTATTACGATGGCCCACTGACGGTACTTGTTGATAGATACAGCGCGTCTGCATCTGAAATATTTGCAGCGGCTATGCAAGATTATGGCCGCGCAGTTATTATTGGTGAACAAACCTTTGGTAAAGGCACTGTGCAGCAGCATAAAGGCCTCGCACGTGCTTATGACTTATACGATAATCCATTAGGTAGTGTGCAATATACAATTGCAAAGTTTTACCGCATTAATGGTGGTAGTACACAGCATAAAGGGGTGATCCCAGATATTACGTTCCCATCGGCTATTGACCCTGCAGAGTGGGGGGAAAGTAAGCAAGATAATGCACTACCATGGGATAGCATAGTACAAGCGAAGTATAAGCAAATAGAGCGTTTAAATCCTGTTATAAATGTGCTTGAAAAACAGCACAATGAGCGAATTAAAACTGAACCTGAATTTAATTATGTGTTTGAGGATATCGCTCGTTACAACGAAGAAAAAGATCGTAAAACAATTTCTTTAGTCGAGAAAAAGCGCATTAAAGAAAAAGAAGAAAATGAAGCGCGAGCACTAGCACGCACTAACGAGCGTTTAAAGCGTTTAGGCAAACAACCTGTAGAAAACTTGGATGATGTACCAGAGGTGATTGAAAAGCTCGACCCATTCCTTGAAGAAGCGGCACTAATAACGCAAGATTATATTAGATACGGTCGTATGGCTAAGCGCTAATTAAGGCTTTGCTCGTTAAAAAAAGGCGCTTAGGCGCCTTTTTTACTATCGATAATTTGCTAAATTGTTATAATCGCGGATTACCAAAAGTTGAGCTAGATCAACACTGCTCAATAAATGCGCGTACGTGCTAATAAAAATAATCAACATGCATCGAATGTGTGTAGGAGTCTATATTTTGAAGCCCATTGAAGAAAAACCACTTAAAAGTGCCACACTTTTTGATGCACTCATTCCAATTACTGTATTAATTTGTTTGTTAGGTGCCGCCGTGTACTTATTTGGCGATGATTCATCGTCAGGTCCCAATCAAATTGCCTTGTTGTTTGCAACTTTCGCTGCAGCACTAATTGGTTTAAAAAATGGCTACACATGGAAAAAATTAGAAGATGCAATGATTGAGGGAATTACCTTATCTCTTAGCGCTATTTTAATTCTACTCATGGTGGGGGCACTTATCGGAACTTGGTTATTATCAGGAACGGTTCCGACCTTAATTTATTACGGCTTGCAAATAATCAACCCTAGCTGGTTTTACGCCGCGAGTTGTTTAATTTGTGGCATTGTAGCAATGAGTATTGGTAGTTCGTGGACCACGGCAGCGACCATAGGTGTCGCATTACTTGGCGTTGCTTCTGGACTTGGCCTAGAGCCGACAGTTACCGCGGGTGCAGTTATATCAGGCGCTTACTTTGGCGACAAGCTTAGCCCATTGTCAGAAACAACTAATTTAGCACCGGCTGTTGCTGGCGCTGATTTATTTGAACACATTCACCATATGTTATGGACAACTGTTCCAAGCTTTGTGATTGCATTAATCATCTTTGTTTTCATGGGCTTTAACGCGACAGCAGCGGGAGAGGCTGGTCAAATAGACCAAATAAATGCAATTCTTCAGCAAAACTTTAATATTGGTTTAGAAATGTTGGTGCCTTTAATTGTGTTACTAGTCTTAGCAATAAGAAAAATGCCAGCGTTTCCGGCTATTTCTATAGGCGCTGTCATTGGCGCTGTATGGGCATTGTTATTTCAATCTGATTTAATTGCTAGCCAAATAGATATGACCCAAGGTGAATTTGTTGGTTACTTTAAACTGGTTTGGACCACTTTTTTTGACGGTTTTACTATTATTACCGGTGATGCAAAAATGGACTCGTTACTCAGTGGCGGTGGCATGTCAGGCATGCTAACCACGACATGGTTGATCATGACGGCACTTATGTTTGGTGCGATTATGGAAAAAACGGGTCTACTTGATATATTTGTTAAAAGTATTCTTAAAATCGCAAAAAGTACCGGTTCATTAATTGCTTCAACTATTGCTACCTGTATTGGTACCAATATTATCGCAGCAGATCAGTATATTGCTATTGTTGTACCCGGGCGTATGTTTAAAGAAGAATATAAAAAGCGCGGGTTAAAGCCGGTTAATTTGTCACGCACATTAGAAGATGGGGGCACAATTACCAGCCCGCTCATACCATGGAATACCTGTGGTGCGTATATGCAAAGTGTTTTATTAATCAATCCGTTTGATTATGCACTTTATGCATTTTTCAACCTTATAAATCCTTTCTTAGCCGTTATTTATGCTTACTTAGGTATTAAGATACTGCGTATCAAGCCTAAGCAAACGGCTTAATTTAAGTAGCTCCTTTTATCACTAAAAGGGGCTATTTTTTTGGAGTGATCATGACTGAACTACAAAAACCTCAAGCAGAATATTTAAAAGACTATAAAGCCCCCGATTATTCAATCGAGCATACTGAGCTGACTTTCGACTTACAGCCATTAACGACTCAAGTAAATGCTTTATTAACGCTTAAACGCGTGGGTGATTCAAATGCACCACTGGTATTAGATGGCATTGACTTAACTTTGATTTCTTTATCGATTGACGGTGCAGAGCTCACAGATTATAAAATTATAAATCAGCAATTAATCATTAATAATCTGCCTGATGAATGTCAGTTAAGCATAGTGACGCAAACTTCACCGCAAACAAACACATCACTTGAGGGGTTGTACTTATCGGGCGGGGCTTATTGTACTCAATGTGAAGCGCAAGGGTTTAGAAAAATAACCTACTATATGGACCGTCCTGATGTCCTTTCTACTTTTGATGTCACTATAATTGCAGATACAATATTCCCACATTTACTTTCAAATGGTAATCAAGTTGATAGCGGTGAAACGCAAGATGGACGCCATTTTGTAAAATGGCAAGACCCATTCAAAAAGCCTAGCTATTTGTTTGCATTAGTAGCTGGGGACTTTGATGTTTTACACGACAAATACACAACACGTAGTGGTAAAGACGTCACCTTAGCGTTATTTGTTGATAAAGGGAATTTACCTAAAACAGAGCATGCTATGACGTCGCTTAAAAAAGCGATGGTTTGGGATGAGTCACGTTTTAATTTAGAGTATGACCTTGATATTTATATGATTGTTGCCGTTGATTTTTTCAATATGGGAGCAATGGAAAATAAAGGGTTAAACATTTTCAACAGCAAATGCGTGCTGGCAAATCAAGAAACGGCAACCGATAAAGATTACCACACCATTGAGTCTATTGTTGGCCATGAGTACTTTCATAACTGGACCGGAAATCGTGTAACTTGTCGTGATTGGTTTCAGCTGTCTTTAAAAGAAGGTTTAACGGTATTTAGAGATCAAGAGTTTAGCAGTGATTTAGGCTCTCGTGCGCTAAATAGAATTGACGCGGTAAAAGTGATGCGCACTCATCAATTTAGCGAAGATGCCGGCCCAATGGCACACCCAATACGCCCAGAAAAAGTCATCGAAATGAATAACTTTTACACCGTTACAGTGTATGACAAAGGGGCTGAAGTTATTCGTATGATGCATACATTGTTGGGTGAGGAAAATTTTCAAAAAGGCATGACACTGTATTTTCAGCGTCATGATGGCCAAGCGGTTACCTGCGATGATTTTGTTGCGGCAATGAGTGATGCATCATCCATTGATTTATCACAATTTAAGCGTTGGTATAATCAGTGTGGGACACCACGTTTAAACGTTACCAAAGCGTATGATGAAAGTGCACAAATCTTCACGCTCACTATAGAGCAACTTGCGCCCCTGAATCAGCCTGATAATGCGATGTTACATATTCCTTTTGCGATTGAGCTTTTAGATCAGCAAGGCCAAGGTATTGCATTGCAATACCAAGGTAAAAAGGTTGATAGCGTATTAAATGTTACTCAAGCTAAACAAACATTTCATTTTGATAATATTGAACACAGTCCAACCGCCGTATTGCTAGAAGATTTTTCAGCACCGTGTATTTTGAATCAACAGATCACTGAAGCTGATTTATTACATATTATGCGTTTTGCACGCAGTGACTTTTCACGCTGGGATGCACAACAACAATTGTTTATTAATGCACTCAAGGCAAACGTTATTTCAGCTAGTAATACACCACTAAGCGATGCCGTTATTGATGCACTTAGGGTGCTAATATCGCAACGAGAGGGTGACTTAGCGCTGATTGCTGAACTCTTAAAACTGCCTAGTTTTGATACTTTAGCTGCGGAGTTTGACGTTATTCCGGTTGATGACATTATTGCCAATATTGAGCTATTCGAACAACAAATTGCCAAACAACTACATACTGAGTTTTTAAGTTGTTATCAGGCAATCACGGATGATGGTAGTGTGAGTGCCAAAGCGGTGGCTATTCGCGCTTTAAAACAACTTTGCTTGCACTATTTAGCAAAAACAGACAGTGCTAAGGCGGCAAGCTTAATTGAGCAGGCAGCAGCATCAACAAATATGACTAATGTGCTTGGCGCTTTGAGCAGTGTAGTTAAAGCTGCGCACCCATTATCAAATCAATTACTTGCGCATTTTGACAGCCAATGGCGCCATGATGTGCTAGTAATGGATAAATGGTTTGCTTTACAAGCAATGAACAGCGCTGATGATGCCATTGAGAAAATTAAGGCCTTGTATACACATCCATGTTTTGATTTTTCAAATCCGAATCGAGTTCGTGCTTTAGTGGGGAGTTTTTCGCACTTTAATACCGCACAATTTCATCGCTTAGATGGTCAAGGTTATACATTACTTGGCGATTTATTAATTAAGCTTAATGCGATTAACCCGCAAAATGCATCACGTATGTTAACGCCGTTTATGTCATGGCGCCGCTATGATGAAACCCGTGCCAGTGCAATGAAAGCGCAATTAGAGCGCCTTTCGAATTTAGAAGGTTTAAGCGATGATTTATTTGAAAAGGTTGAAAAAGCTTTACAATAAATCATGATAGAACATTATTTTTATATAAATTTGAGCTATAACGAGTGCATGGATTATTACCATGGCCGGTATAGCTCAATTCAAGTAACAGCTGATAGCGGCAAAACAATTCGTTTTGCTGCGCATTATCTTCGGCCCTTCATGTCTAGTTTAGGTATTCGTGGTCGGTTTAGACTTATTTTAAGTAATGAAAACAAGTTCATCCGTCTCGAACGAGTAGCCTAGCTGTTGTTTTTTGTGATATAGATATACACAAATATTGCCTTTTTGTTAATTTCGATTTGTTCTATTGTTAATTTACGTGTATAAATTATCTGGTATGACGTCTTACCAATACGTAAACGTTAAACAAATAAAAAACTTATAACTGATTGAAGGCGACCATTTGTAATTTGTTTAATTCGCTTCTATCGTTACGATTACACTAAAAACAATAACTTGATCACACAAAAAATACCCGCGACAGGGGGGAACCAAAATGATAAGAAGATCGCTTTTTGTTAAAAATAAAATAGTACTCGGCTTAACAGCTGCGGCTATCGGTTTATCAGCAGCACAGACACAGGCTGCAACATTTGAGGTAGGCGGTTTTGATATCGCTTTCGACTCTACTTTTTCTTATGGGCAAAGTATTCGCGTAGAAGACCGTGACTTTAACCTCATTGGTAAAAGTAATAACCCATCATTTGATTGGACAGGTTATAACCCAGCAATCAATACAATTTATTCATCTCAAGATGTCTGGGCTCAACCGGGCTCTTACTCAAATAATGGTGATGCAGGCGATTTAAACTTTGATAGCGGCGAAACTTTTTCAAAGCTATTAAAAGGCACGCATGATCTATCAATAAGTAAAGATAACTACGGCTTATTTACTCGTTTTATGTACTTTTATGATTTTGAATTAATGGACGGCGATCGTGCCTACGTTAATCCAACATCAGGTCAGGGTGTAGATCCGTGTGATGATGATGATACTAAAGAGCAAAGTTGTGCAGACCTTCGTTTACTTGATGCCTACGTATGGGCGAACTTTGATTTAAACGATGGTTATAATCCACTGTCAATTCGCTTGGGTCAACAAGTAGTAAACTGGGGTGAAAGTACGTTAATTTCTCATGGTATTAACGTAAACCCGGTTGATATTGACCGTTTGAAAGCTCCAGGGGCTGAACTAAAAGAAGCGTTTATTCCAGTTGGTATGTTGTGGGCATCGCTAGGGCTTACTGAAAACATCACCTTAGAAGGTTTTTATCAGTATCAATGGCATGAAACTCGCCTACCAGCAGCAGGGACTTATTTTTCTACCAATGATTTTGCGGCTGAAAACGGTTATCAACAAAATGTACAGCTTGGTTTTACCTCAAATTCTGATATTGACTTAGCGTTTTTAACAGATAACTTGAATAACCTGATGGCAACTTATGGCCAAGTGGCTGCGAGCCAAGGTATTGACCCTTCAAGTGCAGCTGGACAACAATTACTGGCCAATATGTACTTAGCGTACCCAACTAAGGTTGTCCTTAAAGGTAAAGGCTATGATGGAAAAACCGAACCTGATGATGGCGGCCAATATGGTTTACGCTTAGGTATGTTTTTGCCAGAGTGGAACGATACAGAAGTGGCACTTTACCATGTAAATTATCACAGCCGCCGTCCACTTATTTCGGGCCGCGTATCTAATTTCACGCAAGCATCATTGCAACAAGATTTAGCGATGATTGCCACCACTGAAATTACCTCTGATAACGTCTCTGACTTAAAAGCATTTGCTAAAGCGACAAACGAATACCCTGAAGATATTAAACTATATGGTTTGAGTTTTAATACCTCGCTGGGTGAAACCGCGTTTGCAGGTGAATTCACTTTCCGTGAAGACGAACCATTACAAATCGATGACGTAGAATTACTTTATGCAGCAATGCCTGAACAATTAGCTATTGCGGGTTTACGTCCTGAGTTTGCAGGTATTTCGCAAATGAGTAAAGGTGATGCTGCAAGTGTTGTCGGCCCTGGTGAATTAGCCAAAGGTTATATTGAGCGCAATACATCACAATTACAGTTTACGGCAACGCATTTATTTGGCCCTTCATTAGGTGCTGATAGCTGGGCTGTGGTGGGTGAAATTGGTGGTGTTCGTATCAACAATATGCCTGAATACGATGAAATGCGCTTGAATGTGTCTGGTACTGGTCGAAGCGGTATTATGCAAGGCCCTGGTAGTTCAGACTATTCTGCATTGCATATGGCTTTATCAAATGGCCCTGAGCAAAAATCGTTTGCTACGGCGTCGTCTTGGGGTTATCGCTTAATTGCCAAAGGTGATTACTTTAATATTTACAATGGTATTAACTTCTCACCCCGTTTTGTGTTCTCGCATGATGTTAATGGTAATACGCCTGATCCAATGTTCTTATTCATTGAAGATCGTAAGTCGCTAGGTGCTACTATGAGCTTTAATTACCAAAATGCATGGTCTTTAGATGTAAGTTACAACTCATTTTGGGGTGGTGGCGACACCAACACTTTCTCTGACCGAGATTACGTTTCTTTTAACTTAAAATATTCTATCTAGGGGTAACATTATTATGATTAAAAAACCTACCCTCATTGCTACAGCGTTTTGTAGTTTGTTTGCAAGTCACACAGCACTGGCTAAAATTAGTCCAGAAGAGGCTGCGCGCCTTGGTAAAGACTTAAGCCCAATTGGGGCAGAAAAAGCAGCTAATGCAGATGGTTCAATCCCAGCGTGGAACGGCGGTATTACTGCTGCACCAGCAGGTTATGAGCCGGGTATGCACCACTTAGACCCTTACGCAACTGATGAAGTATTGTTTACTATAGATAAAAGCAATATTGATAAGTACAAAGAAAATTTAAGCCCAGGGCAAATAGCATTATTTGAAGCGTACCCAGATACGTTTAAAATGCCTATTTACAAAACACGTCGTTCAGCGTCATACCCACAGTTTGTATACGATGCGACAAAGAAATTTGCTACTACAGCTGAATTAGTTGAAGGCGGTAACGGCATTAAGAACACAGCAATTGGTATTCCATTTCCAATTCCTAAAACAGGTTTAGAAGCAATTTGGAACCATTTACTTCGCTATCGTGGTCAATCAATTGAGCGTTTTGGTGGTCAGGCAGCACCGACGGCATCGGGTTCATATAACTATGTTGGTTTTGATGAGCAGTTATTAGTTAAGTATTCAGATCCAAGTGCAACGCCGGCTGAACTACAAGACTCTAATATTTTGTATAAGTTTAAACAGCAAGTGACAGAGCCAGCACGTTTGGCAGGTACGGCATTGTTAGTACATGAAACCATGGATCAAATATTAACACCACGTCAAGCGTGGACGTATAATTCAGGTCAGCGTCGTGTTCGTCGTGCACCTAATGTAGCGTATGATGCTCCGGGTACAGCAGCAGATAGCTTACGTACAACCGATGATTTTGACATGTTTAACGGCTCGCCAAATCGTTATAACTGGACGCTAAAAGGCAAGCAAGAGCTTTACATCCCATACAATAGCTACAAGCTTCACAGTGATAAGCTAACCTATGATGATATTTTAAAGCCTGGCCACATCAACCCAGAGCATACACGTTATGAAAAACACCGTGTGTGGGTTGTTGAAGCAAACTTAAAAGATAACACGCGCCATATTTATAAAAAACGTGTGTTCTACATTGATGAAGACAGCTGGCAAGTACATGTTACCGATATATACGATAATCGCGACCAACTGTATCGTGTAGCAATGGCTTATGGCCTTAACTATTACGAAGTACCGACTCAGTGGAGTACGCTTGAGGTATACCACGACCTTAACTCACGTCGTTACTTAGCCATTGGTTTAGATAATCAAGAAAAGATGTATGATTTTTCTCAGTCATTTAATGATAATGAGTTCACATCGAGCGCTTTACGTCGCGCTGGCAGATAGTATAAAAGCAGGCACCTAGTTTCCTAGGTGCCTTTTTTCTTTCACATCGCGTTTGTCTATTAACGAACAGGTTTTCCTCTTTTTAACAGACAAACAAATCCTCAGTTCAAGGCGAATTTAATTTATGAAGTATTTGGTCTATGCCAGCCTGATCCTAAGCGGTGCGAGTTTTGCACAAGACGCACCTCAAAGTGCAATTAGCGCAATTAATGCAGATAAAACACTCCTTACCGATATCACACAAACCTCAGCAGGGCTCATTGCTGTGGGTAAGCACGGTACGGTCATTAAAAGTGTTGATGGTAACAATTGGCAACAAGCACAATCAGTGCCTACACAAGTATTACTAACAGCGGTTGAATTTACTAATGATTCTAATGGCTGGGCATGTGGACATGACGCCACAATTATAAATACCACCGACGGTGGTGAGAACTGGCAGTTACAACAAGCAAAGCCCTCACTTGATAAACCCTGTTTAGATATTTATTTTAAAGACGATTTACATGGTTATGCCGTGGGCGCCTACGGTATGTTTTATCAAACAAGTGATGGCGGCGAACATTGGCAAAAACGGTTTTTAGATTCACTGTTATTTAGTGAAGATAGAGCGTACTTAAACGATTTAAAACAAACCGATCCTGAGGGTTACGAAATAGAAACCTCGTCTATATTACCTCACTTTAATCGCATTGAACCGACTAGTTCGGGTTTAATGCTGGTCGGTGAGATGGGCTTAATGGCAAAAAGTGATGACGATGGCCAAACATGGCAACGTTTAGATGAAATTTACCCTGGTTCATTTTTTGGATTTGCTTCAGATTCATCGCAACAAATCGTCGCAGGGCTACGCGGTAATATTTTCGTAAATAAAACCGACAGTGGACAATGGCAGCATTTAGAAAATGACAAAACCGCCACTATTAATAGCATTATCAACTACAACAATAAACAATGGCTATTACTGGCTAATAGCGGTGTTATTTTTCATCTAAAAGATGATGAGTTGTCATACGAGCAATTGGCCGATGGTAAGGCAATACTTGATGGTGTAATTGTTAAAGATAGACTTATTCTGGCGACAGAAAATGGCATTAAAGTGAAGGAGTTGACCCCTTAATGCAAGCAATTTTAGATTTTTTAGAAAAAGCGATTTTTAGACACCGCTTAGTGGTGCTCATAAGTTTTGTGTTGATCACCTGTTTATTGGTTTTTAAAGCAACACAGATTCAACTTGATGCGTCATTTAATAAAAATATCCCGCTCAATCATGAATACATGAAGGTATACACTAAACATGAGAAACAGTTTGGTGGCGCTAATAGTATTTTAATTTCCGTATGTGATGACAGTGGTGATATTTTTAACCCTGAATTTTTTACCCAATTAAAAGCAGTGCACGATCAGCTTTATTTTATTCCAGGGGTAAATCGTCCTTTAGTAAATTCTATCTTTTCACCCAGTGCCCGTTTTGTTGAAGTTGTTGAAGACGGCTTTGCTGGCGGGCCTATTATACCAGCCAACTTTAAAGCCGATAAGCAAGGCTTAGGAATTGTTAAAGAGAACATTGAAAAGGCAAAAGTAGTGGGTCGTATGATAGCAAGCGATTATTCGTGTGCCATGGTCACCGCCCAACTGTTAGAGACTGATCCGCAAACACAAGAAAAATTAGACACCCTTGCGTTTGCAAAAAAATTAGAAACCGAAATTCGTGAACCTTTAAGTACTGATAATATCAGTATTCATATTATCGGTTTTGCAAAAATGGCTGGCGATATCGCTGAAGGTGCAAAAGGGGTTGTTTTATTTTTTGCCATCGCGATTGCGTTTACGTTCGTCATGGTATGGCTGTTTTGTGGCAGCTTGAAACTCACTATTTTACCAATTGTGTGTTCTATTATTGCCGTTATTTGGCAGTTAGGCTTATTGTCTAGTTTAGGCTTTGGCCTTGATCCTATGTCAATTTTAGTTCCTTTTTTAGTCTTTGCAATTGGTGTAAGCCACGGTGTGCAGATGATCAACGCCATTGGTAAAAAAGTCACTGAGGGCAAAACCACCGCCGTGTGTTGTCAATCTAGCTTTAGAGCTTTGCTGGTGCCAGGTGGGATTGCGTTGTTATCAGATACGGTTGGCTTTTTAACACTTTTAACTATAGATATCGGCATCATTCGTGAACTAGCTATTACAGCAAGTTTAGGGGTGGCCGTTATTATATTTACTAACCTTATTTTATTGCCTGTATGGGCATCGTATATGCGTTTTGAAAACAGCATCCATATTCAATCGGGTGATGCCAACAAACCTAATATACTCGATGCAATGCGCGATTTATTAGTTAAAGCAACTGACCCTAAAACAGCAAAAGTGATCATAGGTTTAACCTTGGTTTTATTTGCATTAGGGTATTGGCAAGCGGATAAAATGCGTATTGGTGATTTACACGCAGGTGCGCCATCGTTGCACCAAGATGCACGTTACAACCAAGATACCTTTTTAATATCGGACAAATACACCATTTCGTCTGACATTTTGAAAGTGATTGTGGAAGCATACCCTGCAGCCTGTACAGAGCATGATGTAATGGAACGTATATCGCGTTTTCAATATAAAGTTGAAAACTTAGCGGGCGTGCAGTCAGCGGTGAGCTTAAGTTCAGTGGCACAATCAGTCAATGCCGGTTACAACGAGGGCAATTTAAAGTGGCAAAGTTTGCCGCGCAATTCTGCCAGCTTAGTGCAATCAACGTCACGTGTAGAAACCAGTACAGGGTTATTAAACGGTGATTGTTCGGTAATGCCGGTGATTATATTTTTAGACGATCACAAAGCACAAACAATTGATAACGTGATTACAAAAGTAAAACAATTTGCCGATGAAGAGGGTACAGATAAACTTGCCTTTAAATTGGCATCAGGGCCAGTTGGTGTTATGGCAGCAACAAATGAGTCTGTTTCAGCAGCGCAAATACCTATGATGTTGTATGTTTACGGTGCGGTTATTATTTTATGCTTACTTAGTTTTAAGAGTGTAAAAGCAACAATTGCGGTGGTATTACCCTTGTACATAGTATCAACATTGGCACAAGCACTGATGGTGCAGCTTGAGATTGGTCTGACTGTTTCAACGTTACCAGTGATTGCTCTGGGTGTAGGTATTGGTGTTGATTACGGTATTTATATTTTGTCATCGATGATGGGGCAGTTAAAACAAAACGTACCATTGAGTATTGCTTATCGTAATGCATTAGTTGAACGTGGTAGTGCGGTGTTATTTACCGGTATTACATTAGCGATTGGTGTAAGTACGTGGATTTTTTCTGATTTGAAGTTCCAAGTTGATATGGGAATTCTGCTTACCTTCATGTTTTTAGTAAATATGTTGGGCGCAGTGTTACTTTTACCTGCAATTGGCAGCTTGCTCTGGACTGACCAGAAAAAATAAGGTGAATAAATTTGCTCCAAAATGGCCAGTAATGGCCATTTATATCTATATTTTGTGAATAGATGACCAAATAGCTGAAATGCTTAAAATGTTTTCATCGAAAAGGCTGTTTATTAGTTTCAAAAGGGTTAGAATTTAACTGACTCCACGCTAATAAATGGCTGTACAAATACTCTGCTAAACTAGCAGTGATAGATTAAGGAACATACAATGACACGAAATGAAGGCCAAGCCTCGGTTATCCTAGATAATGTCTGTAAGCTTATCCAGAAAAAAGTTCGCGCTGAAAATGTGTTACTCGTTGAGAAATTCGCCAAAGCCTTGTACAGCAATATGTCTAAAGAGGATTTGGCAAATCGCAACGACAGTGACTTATATGGTGCTGCACTTAGCCTTTGGAATTCGCTAGAAAAAAATACATCAGATGACGCAGTTATTCGCGTTTTCAACCCTGAAGTGGCAAAAGATGGCTGGCAGTCATCGCATACCATTGTAGAGATCATTGCTAAAGATATGCCATTTTTAGTTGACTCTGTGCGTATGGCCATGACACGAGAAAACATTGCCTCTCACTTACTTCTACATAGCCCACTGAAAATTCAGCGTGATAAAAACGATAAAATATCAGGGTTATCAAGCTTAAAAGCAGAGCAAGAATCAACATCAACAAAAACAGTATTCTTCATAGAAATTGACCGTCAAACAGATGCTACTGTTATTGAGTCTTTCAAAAAAGAACTTGAATCTGTATTAGTTGATGTATCGGTTGCAGTTGAAGATTGGCAGCCTATTCGCGAAAAACTAATCGCAGTTAGCAAAAGCTTGCCTAAAAGCCACAAAGATAAAAATGATAACGAAATAAATGAAACCGTTGAGTTTTTAGATTGGCTAGTAAAAGACAACTTTACATTAATGGGTTACCGCCAATATGAGCTGTCGCCAGTTCAAGGTGATTATCAGTTAAAAGGTAAAATGGATACCAGCTTAGGGTTAATGAAAAACTCGGATGCTGAGCATACACGTTTGCTTTCTGAGTTACCTGAAGTGGCTCGTCAAGAAGCACGTAGTAGCAACTTATTAATATTAACGAAAACCAATTCATTATCTCGAGTTCATCGCCCAGCCTATATTGATTATGTGGGTGTTAAGCGTTTTGATGACAAAGGTAATGTGATTGGTGAAGACCGTTTTATAGGTTTATTCTCATCTAACTTTTATAACAACAGCGCTGCTGATGTCCCAGTTCTTAAAAGCAAGATTAATCGCATTATGGATATGTGTGATTTTGCTAAGGGTACACATGCATACAAAGCGGTATTAAATATCTTAGAAACCTATCCACGTGACGAATTAGTGCAAGCTCGCGAACATGAACTACTTGAAGTTGCTATGGGCGTGTTACAAATTCAAGAACGCGATATGTGTCGTTTATTTGTTCGCAAAGATGCATACGGTCGCTTCCTATCTTGTATGGTGTATGTACCACGTGAACGTTATAACACGGCGCTGCGCCGCGAAACGCAGGCTATTTTAGCGAATGCATTTAATTCTGACGTTAAAGTCGAATTTACTACCTATTTCTCAGAGTCAACACTGGCGCGTACTCATTACACCGTTCGTGTGACCGATAACAATATTGAATATAACGTGAAAGACATAGAAAATAATCTAATAGAAGCCGCTCGTACCTGGGAAGATAAACTCCAATCAGCCTTGCTGGAATCTGCTGGTGAAGCACGTGGTAACGAATTAAACCGTAAATACTGCAACGCTTTTGCACGTTCATACAAAGAAGAAGTACTTCCAAGTGCCGCTGTTGTTGATATTGAAAAGCTAGAAATGCTAAACGATGACAACAAACTTGAGATGTTGTTTTATCGTCCACAAGAAGAGGCGAGCAGCAATATTGTTCGTTTAAGCTTATTCCACAAAGATGAGCCAATTCACTTATCAGATGTGATGCCAATGCTGGAAAACTTTGGTTTACGTGTTGTAGGTGAAACACCTTACTCAGTTAAAACCAGTGATGGTGGCATTAATTGGATCATGGACTTCTCAATGCTGATTGATAGCAAAGGGATGGCCGATTTTGATAAAATTTCCGCACGTTTTCGTGCCGCACTAACCAGTGTGTGGGCAAATCGTTTAGAAAACGATGGTTTTAACCGTTTAGTGTTAATGGGTGGGTTAACCGGTCGCGAAGCATCAATTTTACGTGCGTACGCTAAATACATGCGCCAAATTGGGGTAACTTTCTCGCAAACGTACATCGAAAGTACCTTTGCTAATTACCCACACATCGCGGCTAAAATCGTTAATTTATTTGCTAAAAAATTCTCAGTTAAAAGTCCTGCAAGTGCTAAAACACTTGAAAAACTAGGCTTAGAAATTTATGCAGAGTTAGAAAACGTAGCGAATCTTGATGATGACCGTATTATCCGTTTATACGTTGATATGATTGTTGCAACGCTGCGTACAAACTACTTCCAAAAAGATGGTGAAGGTAAGTTTAAGTCTTACATCTCACTTAAAATTCAACCAAGTTTAATTCCAGAAGTACCACTGCCTGTTCCTGCGTTTGAGATTTTCGTTTACTCGCCGCGTGTTGAAGGTGTGCATTTACGCTTTGGTAAAGTTGCGCGTGGTGGCCTACGTTGGTCAGACCGTCGTGAAGACTTCCGTACTGAAGTTTTGGGCTTGGTAAAAGCGCAGCAGGTTAAAAACACCGTAATTGTACCGGTTGGTTCAAAAGGTGGCTTTGTATGTAAACAACTGCCTAGTGAGCGCGAAGCGTTTATCAAAGAAGGCCAAGAATGTTATAAAATCTTCATTCGTGGCTTATTAGATATCACAGATAATATTGAGCGCGGCGAAGTTGTACCTGCTGTTGATGTTACTCGTCATGATGAAGATGATGCATACCTAGTGGTTGCAGCGGACAAAGGAACTGCGACTTTCTCTGATATTGCGAACGGTATCGCAACCGAATATAACTTCTGGCTAGGTGATGCGTTTGCATCAGGTGGTTCAGTAGGTTACGACCATAAGAAAATGGGTATTACTGCGCGTGGTGCATGGGAGTCTGTTAAGCGTCATTTCCGTGAAATGGATATTAACTGTCAAACCACAGACTTTACTGCCGTTGCCATTGGTGACATGGCCGGTGATGTATTTGGTAATGGTATGTTGTTATCAAAGCACATTCGTTTGCAAGTGGCGTTTAACCACTTACATATTTTTGTGGATCCAAACCCCGATGCAGCTGCTTCTTACCCAGAGCGCGAGCGTTTATTTAATTTGCCACGTTCATCATGGGAAGATTACAACAAAGAGTTAATTTCAAGCGGCGGTGGTGTGTTCTCTCGTGCAGCCAAGTCGATTACGCTAAGCCCAGAAATGAAAAAAATGTTGGGCACTAAAAAAGCCAGCATGACGCCTAATGAATTGATCAAAGCCTCACTTATGATGGAGTTTGATTTATTGTGGAATGGCGGTATTGGTACATACATTAAGCACTCTAAAGAAACAGATGCGGATGTAGGGGACCGTGCAAACGATGCACTGCGCATTAATGGTAAAGACCTTGGCGCTAAAGTCTTTGGCGAAGGCGGTAACTTAGGGGCAACCCAGTTAGGTCGTATTGAATTTGCAGCTAAAGGTGGCCGTGTTAATACTGACTTTATCGATAACGTAGGCGGTGTTGCGTGTTCAGATAACGAAGTAAACATTAAAATCTTACTTAATGGTTTAGTTGCCGAAGGTGATTTAACACGTAAGCAACGTGATGAGTTACTTTACTCAATGACCGACGAAGTATCTGAATTAGTGCTTAAAGACTGTTATCGTCAAACACACACTTTATCGATTACCCAATCAAAAGGGACTTCAACGCTTAAAGAAAAAATTCGTTTTATTCATGCGCTTGAAAAAGAGGGCAAGTTAGACCGTACGATTGAGTTTATTCCGACGGATGAGGAGTTAGCAGAGCGTGCTGCCGCAGGCAGAGATTTAACACGTCCTGAGCTTTCAGTGTTGGTCTCTTATGCGAAAATGGTTCTTAAAGAGTCATTAGTAACCGACGAAATTACCGAAAACCCTTACTATCGTCAGTTATTGGTTAAATCATTCCCACGCCCATTACGTGAGAAGTTTAACGATGCTATGAATAATCACCCACTACGCAAAGAGATCATTGCCACTAAGTTAGCAAATAATATTGTTAACGATATGGGCTTAAACTTTATGGTGCGTATGAATGAAGAAACAGGTGCAAACGAAGCTGAGATTGCATTATGTTATTCAATCGCAAGTGAAATATTCCAAATGCGTGAAACTTGGTTATCGATTAGTGATTTAGATAACAAGATACCGTCTAGCGTACAAACAGAAATGTTGTACCAGTTACGTCGTACTGTTCGTCGTGCAACTCGTTGGTTCTTACGTCACCGTACGAAAGCACAAACAATTGAGCAATCAATTGAAGCATTTGCACCTACGTTTGCCGATTTAAGTGAAAACTTAACTAAATACATTGTTAAAGCAGAAAGCGATCGTATAGAAAGTGCACGTGAAGAGCTAACGCAAAACGGTGTTCCGGTTGAGATTGCTCAGCGTATTGTATCGTTATCAAGCTTGTTCTCTGTAATGGACTTGACACAAATTGCGCAAAACTCTAACCGTAAAATCGATATGGTATCGCACACTTACTTCAAACTTGGTGCTCAAATGGGGCTACATTGGTTCTTAGACCAAATTACTAATCAACCTGTTTCAAACCATTGGCAAGCACTTGCGCGTGCTTCATATCGTGAAGAGTTAGATTGGCAACAACGTACATTATCTGAAGTAGTGTTAAACAGCTTTGAAGGTGATAGTAGTGATGTTGATGGTCAAATTGAACAGTGGATGGATAGCCAAGATCTGTTGTTACAGCGCTGGAAACAAATGCTAACTGAATTTAAAACATCGCAAAGTCATGACTTTGCAAAATTCTCAGTTGCACTTAGAGAGCTTATGTTACTAAGCCACAATTGTGATACCTCTGCAAAGTAATAAACTGCAACTGATTAAAATTAATCGTTAAACAGTTTTTTGTTATATAATACCTCAGCCTTGTCTGAGGTATTTTTTTGTCTACAACTTTAAGAGGATTATATTCATGTTTTACGATTTAGCTCGCCGTTTTATGTTTACCCGTGATGCGGAGTGGGCCCATGATTTTGCTCTTAATAACTTACGTCGCTTTGCTAATACACCGTTAAGTGCCGCGTGGTCACAAAGCGTGGCAAATAAGCCTGTGAACTTTTTAGGCCTCGAATTTAAAAATCCCGTAGGGCTTGCCGCTGGTCTTGATAAAAATGCCGAGTGTATTGATGCATTCGCCCAAATGGGGTTTGGTTTTGTCGAAGTAGGCACAGTAACACCGCGTCCACAAGCAGGTAACGATAAGCCTCGTATGTTTAGATTGCCACAGTCGAATGCAATTATTAATCGCATGGGCTTTAATAATAAAGGCGTTGATAATCTAGTAAATAACGTAAAAGCAGCAAAGTATGATGGCATTTTAGGTATTAATATTGGTAAAAATAAAGATACGCCGAATGAACAAGGCAAAGATGATTACATTCACTGTATGCGAAAAGTGTTTGAGTATGCATCTTACATAACCGTCAATATTTCATCACCTAACACACCAGGATTGCGTGACTTACAATATGGCGCAGCATTAGATGACCTATTGCAAAGTTTAAAAAATGAACAGTTAGATTTAATTGCCAAGCATAATAAAAATGTACCTATGCTGGTTAAAATTGCGCCAGACTTAGATCCTATTCAAATTGAACAAGTGAGCGAATCACTATTAACGAATAAAATTGATGGTGTGATTGCCACAAATACCACCCTTGAGCGTAGCCTAGTGCAAGGTCAGCAGTATGCTGATGAAGCAGGGGGGTTATCGGGTGCTCCTGTTAGAGAGCGTTCAACTCATATTGTTTCTGAACTAAAACGTTTAACTAATAATCAATTACCTATCATTGGTGTAGGCGGTATTGATGACGTTCAATCGGCTAAAGAGAAGATGAACGCAGGGGCTGATTTGATTCAAGTTTACACTGGATTTATTTATAAAGGACCACAATTGGTCAAGTCGATCATCAACGGCTTATAAGGATCTTTTATCTAAGTTTTTGATCGTTCGATAAATGTTCTAAAAAGACATTTTAAAAATGGTCAAAATCAGCTATACTCTAAGCTTATTGTCTTATTTACATATTAAGTACTAGGAAGGGAGGAGCATATGTTACAAGCGTCAAAGCAATGGCAGTGGATAGTGTGCGCTAAAAAAAACCGCTTATTGCTAGATTTAAATGACGATATGCAACTATGCACCCCTTATAAACTAAGGCAATTAACGGATTGCACCTTTAAAAACCCTTACTTTAGTTTAGAAGATGCCGCTTTTTATGAGCAGGTATATTATTACCTCGAGCAGTTTAACTTGTGGAACCCTGCGCAATTATGTCAAATAGCGCTTAATGCCACCGCGGTTAAGTTTCAATTAAAGCCCGTTTTAGCTAAGAGTTGGTTTTTTAAACTTTACACGGGTACAACACCTAGTACTGAAGCTGTTATCAACTTGAGCTCTGAATCTCAAACTGGCGAGTTTTTAATTGTGGAGCATTGCCCTGATGCTTCTGTGTGTATTAATTTAAGCAAAACCTTTGCGCTTGACGATAATTTATCACTCTCACAGTTTGAAGTGATCCGCGTATTAAACAACCGTGTTCACCCGCTTATTATCTCACAGTACGATAGTCAAACCGCTTAATCTAATTTAGTTTTCCCACCGTGTTTATGGCGTATTTGTACGCAAACCTATGTTATAATCCCGTGCAATTAGCTATTAAGGGTTTTTACTTTGCAATTTATCGCACTTACTTCTATCGGAATCGAAAATTTATTGGTTGATGAACTTACAGAGCTTGGCGCTACGGTGTCAAAACAAACTGTGGGTTCTGTTCGCTTTGAGGCTGACTCATTGCTAGCGCAAAAGGTGTGTTTATCAACACGCTTTGCTACGCGTGTACTTATGCTTATTGAAGAAAAAGAAGGCGTAAATGACAAAGACAGCTTGTATAAATTTGCACGCTTACAACCTTGGCAAGAGTGGTTTGGGCCTACGCAAACCTTTGCAGTTGACTTTAATGGCACAAACGACTCGCTTAAAAATACCCAGTTTTCAGGCTTAGTGATTAAAGATGCGATTGTTGATTATTTTAATGAACTGTATGAACAGCGCCCAAATGTTGATAAGCAAGATGCGAATGTACGAGTGGTTGCACGTTTAAATCGCCATGGTGTTTCACTTTATATTGATTACTCTGGCCCGCGTTTATCAGAGCGTGGTTACCGTCAAGGTCAAGGTAAAGCACCAATTAAAGAACATTTAGCTGCAGCAATTATTAAGCGCAGTGGCTGGCTTGAAAATGTTAATCAGCCTTTATTTGATCCCTGTTGTGGTGCGGGTACTATTTTAATTGAAGCCGCTGGAATGGCGCGTAATGAAGCGCCAGGTCTATTTCGTGAAGGATTTGCGTTTGAGCGTTTACCTAGCTTTAGAGTGGCAAAATTCAAAGAACTTAAAGAGCAGCTTTTAGCAAATATTACCGACCCTAAATTGTGGTTGATTGGCCATGATTACGATGCAAATGTCCTTGATAAAGCCATTGCAAATGCGCAGCGCGCAGGACTTGATACGGTAATTAAGTTTAAACAAAGCGATGCAACTAAATTGACTGCGGTTGCTAAATTGCCGGGTGTTGTTATTTCTAATTTACCTTACGGTGAGCGAATTGGCTCTATGGCTGAGCTGGTTAACTTACATCGCAGTTTAGGTGTTGGCTTTAAAAAACACTTCAACCACTGGAAACTAGCTTTATTAGGCATGGATGAAAGCTTGTTTAAACTGCTTAAATTGGTGAAGCAAAAACGTTATAAATTTAAAAATGGCCCACTTGATGTTGAATTAAACTTGTATCAACTTGATGACAAGCAAGTGAGTCTTACCACGGATGACAAACCGGCTTTAAACTTTGAAGGTTCAATGGCCTTTGCTAATCGCTTGAAAAAGAATAAGCAAGGCTTAAAAAATTGGCTTAAGCAAAATCAAGTACATGCCTATCGCGTGTATGATGCAGATATTCCTGAATATAACGTTGCGGTTGATATTTATGGAGATTCAGCGGTTATTTTTGAATACGCAGCACCAAAAGAAATTGATGAAAAGACCTCAGAGAAACGCTTGCAAGATGTTATTAGCTTAACAGCGCAACAATTGGATATTTCACCTGAAAACATTGCGGTAAAAGTACGTAAAAAGCAAAAAGGTGAAGAACAATATACCCCCATGGCTAAGCAAAACAGAACCATGGTGGTAGAGGAGTTTGGTGCTAAGTTTAAAGTTAACTTATTTGATTACTTAGACACCGGGCTATTTTTAGATCATCGCCTTGCACGTCGTTACATTCAAGAAAATGCAAAAGATAAGCGCTTTTTAAATCTGTTTGCCTACACGGGAACAGCGTCGGTTCATGCTGCATTAGGCGGTGCAAAAGCGATTACTACCGTTGATTTATCAAAAACCTACCTAAAATGGGGGCAAGATAACTTTGCACTTAACGATATTAGCAATACGCGTTATCGGTTTGAGCAAGCCGACTGTTTAAAATGGCTAGAGCATGCACAAGGCCAATACGACTTGATCTTTTTAGACCCTCCAACATTCTCTAACTCTAAGCGAATGAAAGATGCGTTTGATGTACAAAATGATCACATTAAGCTGTTAACTTGGGTTAAAAAAATATTGAGCCCATCGGGTACGCTTATATTTTCTAACAATAAACGCGGCTTTGTTATGGACGAAGTAGGGTTAATGGGCTTAGGCTTAAAAGCGGAAAATATTTCAGAAAAAACCTTATCTCCCGATTTTAAACGTAATAAAAAAATTCATAATAGCTGGTTAATTAAACATGGCTAAGTGGGTTTTATATCACACAGACGGTTGCCACTTGTGTGAGCAAGCAGAGCAACTGTTAAAACCGTTACTTTCATCAGCTGATGAATTACAACTTATTGATATTATGAGCGATGACTCCTTAATTTTAGAGTATCAAATCAGTATTCCGGTTTTAAAAAATCAACAAGGCCAGCAATTGTTTTGGCCGTTTACTGCACCTCAGGCGCAGCAGTTTTTAGCGCAAGCAGAATAAGAGTAAAGATTAATTATGGATTTAATTAGAATTTCAAAAGCACAATTAGCCTACGGTACGCACCCATTATTAGATAATGCCGATGCGGTTATAGAAAGCGGTGAACGTGTGTGTATTGTAGGGCGTAACGGTGCAGGAAAATCAACGCTTCTAAAAGTCTTAGATGGCCAAGTAATACTCGATGACGGCGAAATAAACCAAGTCGGTAGTTTAAAAATATCGCGTTTAGAACAAGATCCGCCTAAAGGCGCAAGCGGCACTGTATTTGATTATGTTGCCCAAGGTATGCCTGAAATTGCTAACTTACTGATTGATTTTCATCATGTAAGTACGCAATTGCAAACAGATTGTACTGATCAGTTACTCAACAAACTAGAGCGCTTATCAAATAAGTTAGAAGCAGCTGATGGCTGGCGTTTTGATAGTCGTATTCAATTGGTTTTAACCCAACTAGAATTAACCCCCGATGCAAAACTAGAATCACTTTCTGGTGGTTGGTTACGTAAAGTTGCACTTGCGCGTGCGCTAGTGAGCGAGCCTGATTTATTATTACTCGATGAGCCTACCAACCACTTAGATATGACAAGTGTAATGTGGTTAGAGCAATTTTTAAAAGAGTTTAAAGGTGGGATTGTATTTATATCGCATGACCGTGCTTTTATTCGCGCTGTTGCAACACGTATTTTAGATTTAGATCGCGGTAAACTAATTTCTTATCCAGGTGATTATGCCACTTACTTAGAACAAAAAGCGCATGATTTAAAAGTGGAAGAAACGCAAAATGCATTGTTCGATAAGCGTTTAGCAGAAGAAGAAGCGTGGATCCGCCAAGGTGTTAAAGCGCGTCGTACGCGTAACGAAGGGCGAGTTCGTGAGCTTAAACAATTACGTAATGAGCGTAAAAAACGCGTTGATCAAGTAGGCAAAACCGATTTCAATATTGAAACGGCTGATCGTTCAGGTAAATTAGTGTTTGAAGCAAAACACTTAAATCATGCATTTAAAGATAAAATCATTGCTGATGACTTCTCTACTTTGGTTATGCGTGGTGATCGTATTGGATTAGTAGGCCCTAACGGCATTGGTAAAACAACACTATTAAAATTATTATTTGGTGATTTAAAAGCAGACAGTGGCGAAATAAAGCAAGGTGTTAATTTAGAGTTTGCTTATTTTGATCAGTATCGTGAAAAGCTTGATGAAGAAGCGACCGTTCAGGACAACGTAGCTGAGGGTAAGCAAGAAGTGATGATGGGTGGACGTTCTCGTCATGTATTAGGTTATTTACAAGACTTTTTGTTTCCGCCAGCACGTGCTCGTACCCCCGTAAAAGCGCTCTCAGGTGGTGAAAAAAATAGATTACTTCTGGCTAAGTTATTCTTAAAGCCATCAAATATATTGGTTCTTGATGAGCCTACCAATGACTTAGATATAGAAACGTTAGAGTTACTAGAAGATATCATCAATCAATACCAAGGTACTGTGCTGATAGTTAGCCATGACCGTGAGTTTATTGATAATACTTGCTCAAGTGTATGGGCCTTTGAAGGTAATGGTAAGGTAACAGATATCGTTGGCGGTTACAGCGATTATGAAGCCTATACCAACTATTTAGCACAGCAGCAAAAGCAGCAACAGCAGCCAGTTAAAAAGGTTGAAAAACCAGAGCCTGCACCCGTTAAAAGTAATAACAAAGCAAATAAACTCTCTTACAAATTAAAACTTGAACTAGAGCAACTACCTAATAAAATGGAACAACTTGAAGCTGAGCTTGAAAAACAACAAGAACGAGTAAGTCACGAAGACTTTTTCAAGCAAGACAGTGATGTAACAGCTAAGGAATTGAACCATTTAGCCCAACTCGAGTCTGACCTTGAAGCCGCTTTTGAGCGTTGGGAAGAACTTGAAGAATTAAAGAATCAGTAGTAAGGAATAAAATGAAATATAAATTACTCGCGGCCAGTGTTTTAGCAACACTGAGTACATCGGCATTAAGTGCTACCTATGCGTTAACGGAGTTAGGTAACTTTGAAAACGCAAAACATACTTATGTTACCGATGTGAGTGAAAACGGACATGTCATTGGACTTGCTAATGGCTTATACAATATCCCAATTGATATTAGTTATATTGATTTTACCGATAGTTTAATTAAGAACGCTTATACTAATGAAGTAAATTCATTTGAACTAAGTGACAAAGAAATTACGTTTACACTTGATGACATTGAAAACAACGACGCTATTTATACCAATGCTGATGCGCATACTTTTATGGTTCGTTTTTTGTCAAACTTATCTGCTAACTTTGAATATCAAAAAATTAGCTCAATTGTTGCTACAAATTACAACAGTGGTGTAATTACAGAGCAATCTTTGTTTGATGTGGCTTCGGTTGATTATGATGGATTAACGCGCTCGACTAGCAACTTTTATAATGCTGTTGCACAGGACGGTACGACCGTAGGTTGGGGCAGTGCACCGTTTGATAAAATCACTTTTACACCAGATGGTGAAACTGAAGAAGAAACTTGGTTTACCCGAGAGTTTATAGAACGTGGTATTTTAATTTCTGAAGGCGGTGTAGAAGTGCCGCTTGTTCCAGAATTTACTGAACATGGTGGGACGAGTAAAGCGTCTGATATTGTTGCCACTGACACGGGTTACGTTGTTGTTGGTAATGTATCAGTGAGTATCCCTACAGAGAGACAAACCTTAATTGCTGATAATTGTGATGGTCTTGATGAACCTGTAATGACGTGTATTGAATCAATTAATAGTCGTAACACACGTGGTTTATTTAATAAAACAGCGGTTAAGTGGACATTAGATAGTGCCTATAATGTAACCTCAACAGAATTGTTAGGTTTAGCGCTGACACCAAAAGAAGATGAAGACAGTAACCCATTTATTAGTAATGCATTAGCGGTTAATAAAAATGGCGTTGCGGCCGGTTTTTCTAATACCCGTTACTTTGATAGAGATTCCACAATTTTAACGATGCCAGTTTACTTTAAAGATGGTGAAGTAGTTGATTTTATTGAACAAAGAGATGACTGGCAAAGTGGTAAAGCATTTGCTATCAACGATAACGATATTGTTGTAGGTTATGCGACCAAGCGAATAGAAGGCACGCTAAGAAACAAACTTTTTTACTATGATATAAATACAAACACGACCGTGTTTCCTGAAGGTTACTTTATAAGCTCAAGCTCATATGCAAATGACATTAATAATCAAGGTTACATTGTTGGTGAGGGAGAAATTGGCGAATCAGATAATTCACGTCGTTCAGAAGCCTTTATTTATAAAATTGGCGACGACAAGATCACTAATCTAAATAAGCTGCTGCCTTGTTATGACAGTGATGGTGAAACCAGTTTCAGCTATAAAATGGTAGAAGCTAAATCGATTAATGAAAACAACGAAGTATTTGGTGTTGCAACTAAAACAGTTGAAAAACGAAATTCATTGGGCGGAGTTGTTACCGATGTAAATGGTAATATTGAGTATGAAAGTGTAGCCGTTGCGGTAAAACTTTCGCCTATCCCTAATGGTGAAGTTGAGAATTGTAAAGCCCCAGATGCTGAATTTTACGAACGCAGTTCTGCGAGCTTTTCTTGGTTTGGTTTATTATTACTACCACTTGTTGGTTTAAGACGTGTATTTAGATTTTAAATGAGTTTAAATCGTTAAACAGAACGACTAAAAAACCCAACTTGTTAAGTTGGGTTTTTTTTGTCTATAGTAATGTAAGCATTTAAAGGAAGAGAGGCTAATTATTTCTCATTCCCCATGCCCGCCTTACAGAGCGGCGCCAAATTAGATCTATTCCAAAGTAGCCAATGACACTGGCGATAGAGGCGCATACCAAAGAACCGACTAAGAATGCAGGGCCAATTGTCGTTAAGCTTTCTATAAACCATGCCCAACTGGCTTCGAACGCAAAGTGTTGTTCTGGTTGATTAAGTACTAATGTACCAACAAGGTAGGAGCCGTAAAAAATTGGCGGCATAGTCAGTGGATTAGTGATCCATACTAGCGCAACAGAAATGGGTAAATTAACTCTCAAAATTATCGCTGCGGCAGCCGCGAGCACCATTTGAAAAGGAACAGGGATGAAAGCAAAAAAGAGCCCAACAGCAAAAGCACCTCGTGCCGAACGTCTATTTAAATGCCAAAGGTTAGCATCATGTAAAAGACGGCCAAATATTCTTAGCGATTTGTGATGTCTAATTTTATTTGGATCGGGTAAAAACCGTTGGATCGTTTTTTTAGCCATTTAAAGCAACCATTTACTTCTGTGTGGATGAGTCTTGGGTTTGTTATCGGAGTTGTTGTTACCGTATTTTATTACCAAACCCTTGAATTTACAGTTATCACAATTTCAATCCTCATTGTGAGCACGTATTTTAAGCCGTTTTTAACTGTATTGTTAGGCTTTATTTGCGGTATTTGCTGTGTAGCGGCACATTTTATCTTGTTTTATTCATTTGAATTACCTAATGAGCACGAAAAATATGCTTATTCAGTCAATGTTGTTGTCGAAGAGGTTATTTCTTCAACCCCTCCACAATACGTAAAAGTGAAAATAACCCGTTTGGAAGATAGCGAATATAGTCAGTTTAGAGCACCTAATGCCTTATTAAGTATTAATTCAACACAACCTATTCAGCCAGGGGATGCTTTTACTGCTCAAGTTAGATTAAAAAATTTTAGGGGGATTAAAAATTTTACTGTGTTCGACAGTCAACTCTATGCCTTTACACAAAAAATAGCGTTTAAAGGTACAGTATTAAATAAGCAGTTAGCGATTTACAACCGCCCACAAAATAATCATATCGCGGCTTATCGGACTTATGTCAAAAAGCTCGTAAGTAGTGCTGAACTTAATTGGCTATATTATGTGCTCTTAACCGGAGACAAGTCGTTAATGACCTTTGAGCATAAACAATTAATGCAAAGTCTTGGGTTAAGTCATTTACTAGCTATTTCTGGATTGCATATCTCTTTGGTTTTCGGCTTTTGTTATTTTTCAGTGCGCTGTTTTCTTAAGTTGATTAAGCCTGAACTAAATCAATCATTAAATATTGCTATTTTTTATAGCGCTGCTGGCTTTGTTGCTGCTTTTATTTATGTTTACTTGAGTGATTTTATTATTTCGGCAACCCGCGCCTTAATTATGTTGGGGTGTTATTTGTTGCTTTATTATTTAGCGAAGCAAGCGCTTAGATGGCGAAGTATTTTATATGCGTTGGTTATTATTCTAGCGGTTAATCCATTTAGTTTGCTTAATCCTGGCCTGTATTTTTCCTTTTTAGCGGTATGTATTATTTTTATGGTTTTAAAACAGTTTCCGCTGCGAGGTCATTCATTGTTAGCCAATATTCGCACTCTTTTTATTATTCAACTGGGATTATTTATTGGCTTATTACCGCTGTCATTATACTTTTTTAATGGCGTGAGTTTAGCAGGTTTAGTTTTAAATCTTGTCGCTATTCCCATTTTATCTTTTGTATTAATGCCTGCTTTATTTTTAAGTGTGTTGCTGGGGTTATTAACCGACTGGCATGCGTTTATTGTGTTGTATGATTTTCCACTGACCTATATTTATCAAATGTTGCTGGCAATACCGCAGCACATACGTTGGCTTAATGTTGGTCAGGTAAGTATAACCACTGTGGTGCTGCTTTATAGTGTGGTTCCTTTACTTTATTTTATTGAGCTTCGCGTACTGGCGTGTATTCCGCTTTTGACTTTACTGTCTAATTATTATTTTACGCAATCTAGTCTTTGGCAGTTGAACGTATTTGATGTAGGCCATGGCCTAATGGTGATGATAAAAAAAGATAAGCATGCGTTTATTTATGATTTTGGCCCGAGTTACTTTAATCGCTTTAGTCGTGTGCCTAGTGTATTACTACCCTATATTGACGCCCATAATCTAACGGTAAGTACCGCGATTGTCAGTCATCAAGATAACGATCATGCCGGAGGTGTTGCGCATTTTAAAGCAGCCGGTTATGCATGGAGTTTTGATTATTTTCATCCAAATGGTGTATATAACGACTGTATAGCAACAACACGCGATTTTAATGGATTGAGTATTCAAACTTTTGCTAAAGAGGAATTTAATAATAGTAATGATAATTCCTGTATCGTTAAAATCTCAGCTGCAAACTATAGTGTGCTACTTACCGGTGACATATCAAAAACGCGAGAGTCGCAATTAATTAAAAAGAAAGATGATTTACAAAGTACCGTTTTGATAAGCCCACACCACGGCAGTGACAGCTCCTCGAGTGACGAGTTTATTAAGGCAGTAAACCCATCGATTGTGATTCATTCAAGTGCCTATCAAGGTCAGTGGCAATTTCCAAGTAAAGCGGTAGTTGAGCGTTACAATAAAATAAACGCCAAACAATATAGCACCGGTGATGTAGGACAAGTTAGAGTTGATTTTTATGCTAAGCACCTTGAGCTTACTACAGCGAGGGCGCAGGAAAGTTATTGGTTTATCAAAGATTGACGTTTTGTTTTGCTGTTGCTAAGGATACAATAGAGGCTGTCAGTGGTTTTAGAGAGTGTTATGGATCAAAGTACTACACAAATTTATAAACGGCTTGTTTCTTACGTTGGTGCTTATAAGTCGGTTGCCATCGTCGCAATTATTGGAATGATAGGTTATTCAGGTATGGATGCATTATTCATCCAACTGATGAAGCCGTTTATCGATGAAGGTTTAAATGAGCGTAATAGTCAGGTACTTACTTATGCGCCATTTGTGGTTATTGCGTTGGTGATCGGGCGTGGCGTATTTAATTTTATGTCATCGTACTGTTTAAGCTATGTTGGTTCGCAGGTAGTGCGTGCGCTTCGCCAAGAACTATTTGAGCATATATTACATTTGCCAGTATCGTTTCATGATAAAAACTCGACTGGCGACCTTATTTCAAAAATTACCTTTGATACAGAGCAAGTACAGCAAGCGATTACCAAAGCATTGCTTATTGTAGTTCGTGAAGGCGCTTTTGTGGTGTTTTTACTTGCAGTTATGTTTTATACCAGCTGGCAATTATCGTTAATCTTTTTAGTTATTATTCCATTAGTGGCTATTATAGTGGCGGTGGTATCTAAACGTTTTCGTCATATATCTAAAAATATTCAGTCTGCGATGGGGCAAGTTACCCGCAGCTCAGAGCAAATGCTCAGTGGTCACAAAGTGATCCACGGCTTTGGTGGTCAAACTCAAGAAATCGATCAATTTTCTAAAATTAATAATCATAATCGCCAGCAACGTATCAAAATGGATGCGACTAAGGCGTTAAGTGTCTCTATCATTCAAATTTTAGCCGCCAGTGCAATGGCCGTTATTTTATGGGTGGTGTCTATGCCCTCAATGATAGACAGTATTAGCTCTGGGGATTTTGTAGTGCTCATTTCTTCGATGATGATGTTACTACGCCCGTTAAAACAGCTTGCCAATGTGAACAGCGATTTACAACGCGGTATTTCAGCTGCGCAGAGTGTATTTTTAGTGCTAGATGAAGAAATAGAAAAAGACACGGGCACCTTATCGGTTGACAAAGTTAAAGGTCATATTGAGGTAAAAAATGTCACCTTTAAATACCCAACCAAAGACGAGCCGGTATTAAATAATTTGTCTATGACTATTAAAGCGGGCGAGAGCATTGCGCTTGTTGGCCGCTCAGGCTCGGGTAAATCCACCATATCAAATTTATTACCTCGCTATTATGATTTAGAAGCGCCCAGTGAAATATTACTGGATGGTATTGCTTTAAATGAATATAAGCTCACCGATTTACGTCGTCAATTTGCTTTAGTATCGCAGCAAGTGGTGCTTTTTAATGACACGATTGCAAATAATATTTGTTATGGCCTCCAACGCGATGTATCGATGGAAGAGCTTCATGCTGTGGCTAAACAAGCTCATGTCTGGGAGTTTGTTGAAGATTTACCGGAGCAACTTAACACTATGGTTGGTGAGAATGGGGTGATGCTTTCAGGTGGTCAGCGTCAACGTATCGCGATTGCTCGCGCAATATTAAAAGATGCACCAATTTTAATTTTAGATGAAGCGACCTCAGCGCTGGATACTGAATCAGAAAAACTCATTCAACATGCCCTCGATACATTAATGAAAGACAAAACGTCTATTGTAATTGCGCATAGGTTATCGACTATTGAAAATAGTGACCGCATTTATGTAATAGACAGTGGTCAAGTTATTGAAAGTGGTACCCATACAGACTTACTTGCTAACGATGGCACTTATTCTGCGTTATGCAAAATGCAGTTTGGTGAGCAAGGGTGAGTAAAATAGAGCAAAGCTGGTATAAACCATTTAGCTTAATTACCTTATTGTTAATGCCGTTGTCAGCTGTTTTTGGCTGTATTTCTTTGCTACGTAGATATTGCTATAAGTTCGGCATTTTTAAATCGTTTATCAGCAAAACACCGGTTATTGTGGTTGGTAATATAAGCGTTGGCGGTAATGGTAAAACGCCGTTTGTATTGTGGCTTTATGATTATTTAACTGCTAAAGGCTTATCTGTTGGTTTAATTAGTCGAGGTTACGGCGGGCAAGCAACTCATTACCCGTTATTGGTTACTGCACAAACGACTACACGAGAGGCTGGTGATGAGCCGGTGCTTTTATTTAACCGTTTACAATGTCCGTTAGTTGTGGGGCCAAATAGACAGCACAATATAGAAAAGCTCAACGCAAACTTTAAGCTTGATGTGATCATTTCTGATGATGGCATGCAGCATTACAAAATGGCACGCAGCATAGAATGTTGTATTGTTGATAGCGAAAGAAAATTTGGTAATGGTTTGCTAATGCCCGCAGGGCCACTGCGCGAAACCGTCTCTCGATTAAAGAGCGTAGACCTAGTAATTGAAAATGGCTCTGAAGATGAGTTTAGTTATCGCTTGCAGCCATCGGTTATTAAACGCGTTGCCGATAACACGGATATAGCGACGCCTTTAAAGGCTGCGCATGCGGTGAGTGCTATTGGTAATCCAGGTCGTTTTGAGGCTTCACTGCAAGCACAAGGTATTAAATTACTGTCTACACATCATTTTCGCGATCATTATGCTTATAGCGCTGATGATTTCGCTCAATTTGGCGATGACTGTGTATTAATGACAGAAAAAGATGCGGTTAAATGCCGTGATTTTGCAAAGCCTAATTGGTATTACTTGCCTGTTGATGCTAAACCAACAGCGGCGGTAATAAACACATTAAATTTACTATTAAAAGAAAAAGGGATCCATCATGGCCTTTGATACGAAGTTACTCGAAATTATTGCTTGCCCCGTGTGTAAAGGTAAGTTGCGCTTTGATAAAGAAAACCAAGAGCTGATCAGTACAGCTGCAAAGCTTGCTTACCCGGTACGCGATGATATTCCGGTATTACTTGAAAATGAAGCCCGAGAATTGTCTCTTGAAGAGGTAGAAAAGTGGAATTCGTAGTTGTTATTCCTGCGCGTTACGCTTCTACTCGTTTGCCAGGTAAACCACTTGCTGATATTTGTGGCAAGCCAATGATCCAACATGTCTATGAAAAAGCGTGTTTGTCGGGAGCGAGTAAAGTGGTTATTGCCACCGATCATCAAAAAGTATTTGATGCGGCTAAACACTTTACCAATGATGTATTGATGACTCGAGAAGATCATCAATCAGGGACTGAACGGTTAGCAGAAGTCGTTGATTTACTAAATTTATCAGAAGATACTATCGTGGTTAATGTGCAGGGCGATGAACCATTATTATCCCCTGATAACGTGTCACAAGTGGCTACATTATTAGCGCAATCAACCGCGCCTATGGCAACCCTAAGTGTTGCCATTGAAGAGCGTGATGAGGTGTTTAACCCTAACGCGGTTAAAGTGGTCAGCGATATTAATAAAAATGCCTTATATTTTTCAAGAGCCAGCATTCCATTTGATAGAAGTGCCATGATGGCTGAGCAGCAACCACTTAATTTAGCGCCTTTTCAACGCCATGTGGGTATTTACGCGTATCGCGCAGGGTTTATAAAGCAATATATTCAATTATCGGTATCACCGTTAGAAGTTTTAGAATCACTAGAGCAGCTAAGGGTGCTTTACCATGGCTATACGATTAAAATAGAGCAAGCGGTGGTGACCCCTCATGCTGGGGTTGATACACCAGAGGATTTAGCTAAAGTCGTTGCGCATATTCAAAGTAAAGCGCGTGAATAAAGAAGATACGCCTGTGTTAAAGGTGCAATACACGCACGATGATTTTTATATTATAACTAAACCTGCAGGGCTTAATTTTCATTCAGAAGAAAGCCCTGGTTTTGTGGTTCTTGCTGAGCAACAACTAAACGAAAAATTGTTTGCGGTTCATCGTCTAGACAAAGTGACTTCAGGGCTGATCATATTAGCGCGGCATAAAGACGCTGCGGCAAAGTTTACCCAGATGTTTACTGAGCATACTATTAATAAATTTTATTTAGCTGTAAGTGATTCTAAGCCTAAAAAAAAGCAAGGTTGGGTTAAAGGAGACATGGCGAAGTCACGTCGGGGTACTTTTAAATTATTAAACTCGCAAATAAATCCCGCTATTACGCGGTTTTATTCATTTAGTTTTAAAAGTGGTTTTAGAGCTTACCTATTAAAACCCTATTCGGGTAAAACCCATCAGCTCAGAGTTGCTTTAAAGAGTTTGGGTGCCCCCATAATGGGTGATGCGAGTTATGCAGGCAGCCCTGCAGAGCGTACCTATTTACATGCATTTGCGCTGGATTTTTTATGGAAAGGGCAAAAAATACAACATACCCTGTTGCCAGAATCTGGTGAAGAGTATGCGCAATTGATAAAACATCAAGATTTTAATTCTTGGCAAACGCCGTGGAAACTGGATTGGTAAATGAGTGAACAAGTAACTGATATCCGCTTTGGTGGTATTAAACGACTGTATGGTCAACAGCAATTTGAGTGGTTACAGCAAGCACATTTTTGTGTTGTGGGTATTGGTGGTGTAGGCAGTTGGACTGCTGAAGCACTAGCGCGTACCGGCGTAGGTAAAATCACCTTAATTGATTTAGATGATATTTGTGCAACTAATGTAAATCGTCAAATTCATGCCTTAACAGGCACAATAGGGGAAGCTAAAGTTGAGGCGATGAAAACTCGCTGCAAGCTTATCAACCCTGAGTGTGTGGTGAATGTGATTGATGACTTTATTAGCCTTGATAATATTCAAGAGCATATTCAAGGTTTTGATTATGTAATAGATTGTATTGATGCGGTTAAAGAAAAAGCGGCGTTAATAGCTCACTGTAAACGTAATAAAATGCCTATAATTACAACTGGCGGTGCAGGTGGGCAAACCGATCCGAGTCAAATTACTTTTGGCGATGTGGCAAAAACCACTCAAGATCCATTACTTGCAAAAGTGCGTTACATTTTGCGTAAACAATATAATTTCAGTTCAAACCCAAAACGTAAATTTAATATTGACTGTGTATATTCCACTGAACAGCTTGTTTACCCAGGTAGTGACGGCAGTGTGTGTCATGCGAAGCAAAATGCTGATGGCAGTATGAACATGGATTGTAATAATGGCTTTGGCTCAGTGACGATGATCACCGGTAGTTTTGGTTTTTTTGTTGCCGCTAAAGCGGTTCGAAAATACTTAGACAAGCGTGCGCGTCTAAATACTTAAATAAAGTGTTTTGGTTTAATAGTATTTAAAAAGCGCTTAAAGCGCTTTTTGCTTGGCCATGGTTTGTATTGTTTCAACCATGGCTTTTACTCCATTGCCCCTTGACGCACTCAAATGACTGATTAAGCCAAGCTTTTCAAATTCATCATAAGCATTTACTGCTAACACTTCTTCGGGTGTTAAACCGTTATACAGGGCTAAAATTAACGCCAATAAGCCTTTTACTATGCGAGTATCAGAGTCTCCAATTACAACCAGTGCATTCTCGGTTAGGTCAAACTCAACAAACATCCATACTTTACTCTCACAGCCTGGCACTAACGCATCATCTGTTTTTAATATATCGGCTAAAGGTGGCAGCGTTTTACCGAGTAACATAATTTCACGGTACTTTTGTTGCCAGCTACTACTGCTTTGAATACTTTTAGTTACGAGTTGATATGTGTGTGTCATTATTTATCCAAATTAGTCTAATAAAGCAATGCATTCTTTGAGTGCGGCAATAAATTGGTCTACATCTTTAGTCGTATTATAAAAAGCAAAACTCGCTCTCAGTGAGCCATTTAGGTCTAAATGACTCATTAAAGGTTGGGTACAATGATGACCACTTCGTACAGCAACACCATAGCCGTCAAGTAAAGTTGACAGATCATAAGGATGTTCATTTTTATAATTAAAGCAAAGTGTGCCAATATTCGATTTGAGGTTGCTGTAGATAATAATACCGTCTATTTTGCTCAATGCGTTCGCTGCATAAATAAACAACTGCTGTTCATAGTGCTGTAATGTTTGCAGATCAAGCGCCATTAAATACTCAAGTGCAGCGCCAAAACCTAAAACGCCGGCTATATTTGGCGTTCCTGCTTCAAATTTAGCAGGAGCGTCACGATAAGTACTGTGCGTTAAGGTTACTTTCTCAATCATTTCACCGCCTGTTTGATAAGGCGATAGTGCATTTAGGGTTGTATAACGGCCATATAAACCGCCTAGCCCTGTTGGCCCCACCATTTTATGAGCAGAAAACACGTAAAAATCACAATCGAGCTTTTTTAAATCCGGTCTTAAATGCAGCGCCCCTTGTGCGCCATCCACTAAGGTTAGCGCACCTACCGCCTTCGCTGAGGCTATTAAGGGGGCTAAATCAGTAATATTGCCTAGTGCATTAGAGGCGTGAGTAATAGCCAGTAGTGCAGGGTTGGTGCGCTTAATCACTTCACAACACTGTGCTATATCAAATGTAGCATCTGCGTTAAGTGGTAAAGTTTTTAATGTTGCCCCGGTTTGCGCTGCCAGTTCTTGCCACGGCACGATATTAGCGTGGTGTTCGATTGGGCTAATTAAAATAGTGTCAGCAGCTGTTAATGTATTTCTTAAACCATGAGCAACTAAGTTAATCGCTTCAGTGGCGCCTTTGGTCCAGACAATTTCGCTACTGGTTACCTGAAAATAATCGGCAACGCGTTGACGTACTTGCTCATAAGCCGCTGTAGCTTGCTCACTCAGCGTATGACGTCCGCGATGAACATTTGCATTCTGTAAGGTGTAAAACTCTGTGGTAGCGTCAATCACGCATTGTGGTTTTTGTGTTGTTGCTGCTGAGTCTAAATAAACCAAAGGGTAGCCATTGATTGTCTGATTTAGAGTAGGAAAGTCATTACGGATTTTTTTAGGATCAAACGAGGACACAGACATAGGCTCATAAAGTTAATCAAGTGGGCAGGAATTGTAATCTGTTTAAGATAATTCTCAAGTAGCAGGTAATAAAAAAGGCCGCAGAGGCGGCCTTTTAAACTAACTTAATGCTTAGCGCTTGTCAGTTGCTTTATAATCACGGTGTGTTTCACCTGTGTAAAGCTGACGTGGACGGCTGATCTTGTGGCCAGGTTGAGAAAGCATCTCGTCCCAGTGTGAGATCCAACCTACAGTACGTGCCATTGCAAAGATTACAGTGAACATGCTGGTAGGGATGCCGATTGCTTTTAAGATAATACCTGAGTAGAAATCTACATTAGGGTAAAGTTTCTTCTCAACAAAGTACGGGTCTTCAAGTGCAATTTGCTCTAGTTTCATTGCGATATCAAGTAATGGATCTTGAATGTTTAGCTCTGCTAACACTTCATGACATGTTTGACGCATTACTGTTGCACGAGGATCGAAGTTTTTGTAAACACGGTGTCCAAAGCCCATAAGACGGAACGGGTCCGCTTTATCTTTAGCTTTTGCTACGTATTCGTCAATGCGATCAACTGAGCCAATTTCTTCTAACATGTTTAAACATGCTTCGTTAGCACCGCCGTGAGCAGGGCCCCAAAGTGATGCAATACCCGCAGCAATACATGCATAAGGGTTAGCACCAGAAGAACCTGCTAAACGTACTGTAGAGGTTGATGCGTTTTGCTCATGGTCAGCATGAAGCATGAAGATTTTATCCATTGCTTTAGCTGTGACAGGGTTTACTTTGTATTCTTCAGCAGGCACAGAGAACATCATGTGTAAGAAGTTTTCTGCATAGCTTAAGTCATTGCGTGGGTATACAAATGGTTGACCGATGTTTGTTTTGTACGCCATTGCTGCAATTGTTGGTAACTTAGCAACTAATTTAATAGCGCTTGTTTTACGTTGAACTGCGTCAGTGATATCCAGATCTTCATGGTAGAAAGAAGATAAAGCACCAACCACACCACATAACATCGCCATTGGGTGAGCGTCAAAACGAAAACCTTGGAAGAAGTTTGCGATTTTTTCATCTAGCATAGTGCTACGAGTGATTTTTGTAGCGAAATCATCGTATTGCTCTTTAGTTGGTAACTCACCATTTAATAGTAAGTAGCATAACTCAACGTAATTAGAGCTTTCTGCTAACTGTTCGATTGGGTAACCACGGTGTAATAAAACACCTTTGCCACCATCGATGTAAGTGATGGTAGATTCACAAGAACCAGTCGACATGAAACCTGGGTCATAAGTAAAGTGACCATGTGAGCCGAGTGTACGTACGTCAATTACATCTTGGCCAGCAGTACCTTGATAAATTGGAAGTTCGATTGGATCTAGCCCATCAATATGGACCGTGGCTTTCTTATCTGCCATCTATGTATCTCCTATTAAGATAACTATTCTGATTTTTATATTCTAAAATCTATTCTAAGCACATCTCTACATTTTAACGTGAAAGAGGGGTATAAAGTCAATTTTTATAAGTATTATGCACATATGTA
>NZ_JASDDE010000035.1:0-42057 GCF_030407565.1 Pseudoalteromonas sp. APC 3694 | reverse complement strand
GAATAAGCGATCAAAGTTAATGCAATTGGGTGATCAAAGCTGGAGAGAATATGCAGGTTGGCGTACTCTAGGTTTGTACGTGCACTTTCAAATACTACAATTGAAGCCAGTAATTGGTCATCAAACGCTTTAAAACGAAATCCTAAATCGTTACTAACAGATTCTGAGTCTTCTCTATCGGCTTCATTACCAGCAACAGAGCCAAGTACACTGTAGGCTGTACGACCTTTTGAGTGATTTAAAAACAAAGCCATATCAGCGTTTACTTGATAAGTAGCACCTAAATTGTACGTTAAACCGCTATCTGAGGTATTTGCTTCTGGCGTTGGATTTGCGCGGCTTTTGCTATAACGAGGGTCAACACCAAAGTGCTCGTAACTTTGTTTAATACGATTATGAGCAACACCAATACGGGTGGTGATTTTATCGTTAATGTAAGCAACATGTTGAAGGCCTACGCCCCATGCTTGTACTTTTTTATTGTAATCACTGGTTTTAAGCGGATCATAATCAGCAAATTCATCCGCAGGCCAATTTGGCTGGCGTATATCAAAAATATACGGTAGTGCACCTTGGTAAATAACTTCTCCGGCTTTGTTTTTAATGACCTTATCGGCATCATAAATGGAGTATTGTTTAAAACGAATATCTCGGTCTTCGTAGTTGGCATTAACCAGTAATTCGTTTTCTATATTGCCGAGCATAAAGTCATAACGTAAATCTAAAAAGTATTGCCATGATTTCTCATCTGCTTCTACTTGGCGATATTCTTGGCGTCTAGCTGCGAAAGGGTGTAATACATTATCAACAACTAACGGTGCGCGTGGATCTTGGTTAATTACACCACGTCGGTTCCAATACACATAATTATAAGCACCTGTTTGGCGAGCAAAGCTAGAGGTGTAATTACGGTACTGTAGCTGTTGATTTAAAAATAAATCATCACTAATGTAGTAATTGTGCGCTAATTTAAAACGCAGCTCTTCACCTTCGTTATCCTTTGCCATCGGTGATATTATGCCATTGGTACCAAAGTTAAAGGGTGTTAAACCATCATTGCTTGCCAAAGAGTTAGCGAGTTCATTTCGTTGTGCTTCACTCAATTGTAAGCCACTTGCTGTAGGGTCATTAACTAAATCGGCGCCTGATACTTCTCCTGCAGTTAAACCGTTAACCGATTCACTGTTAAAAATACGAATAGGGTGGCCAATAGAATCCACTGCAATAGCATCTTTAATATATGCCCCAGACAATACAAAAGATTGCTGGTCATTAAGCACATATTTTAAAGACGAGTAAATTTCATCACGTTGTTCTTTTAAATCACGAAAGCCATCGCTAGAGGCGGTTTTGGCCATTACCCGATAAGCTAAATCATCAGTTAGTGCATTGGTGCTATCGAGTGAAAGCGAATAGCTATCCCACTGACCGATATCCATTTCTAGGGTATGTTGCTCGTTAAACTGTGGTTTTTTTTCAATCAGGTTGATCACACCACCGGCACTACCCATACCATACAGTCCAGTTGCAGGACCCTTTAACACTTCAATCGATTCAACATTGGTTAAAGAACGAGTAGGGTTAAATGTATTGCCTAAGCCTGCTCCACCATACATGCCATCGTAAGTGTAATTAGCGCCCAAGCCACGAATAACTAAGTTGTCACCAATGCCATAGTTATTACCCGCTTGAGTTAGTCCACTCACATTGCGGATCACATCCTGAAGACTATCAATACCTTGCGATGCAATTAGTGCTTTATCAACAATAACCACGGGTGCAGGGGTTTCCATTAGTGACATGTCTGATTTAGTCGCTAAACCTGAATTCATCACTACTCGGTTTTGTTGCTCATAAACGCTAATTCGTTCAATATCTGAATTAACTTGTGACTCGTTAGCCATTGCTAAACTTGCGTTTAAGCACGCTAGAGTGAGGAGAGAGTATTGAAACCTTTTCATAAACTGATAACCATTCGCATTTGTTAATTTTCGCGAATGATAATGGTTATCATTTTAAAGTTAAATAAAAAGTTCAATTTTTTTTACTTTAAATAGGTACGTTTGCTTGATAGTTATACAATGTGATTTAAAAGTAATCATATTTGAAAATTTCAATGGAGTACTACAGTAGATAATTGGTTTAGCAGAAAGATTTTTTAATAAAATATTGATGGCTAAACGAGCAGCTTAGCTAAATTTGCTAAAAAACTGTTAAGGTTGAGCGCAGCTCAACCTTATAGAGGCGTTTTGGGTTTATTGTTTGTAAACCACACCCGCTTTCATAACGAATGGGATCTGCTCTAGTGTAGAAATATTTTTAAGTGGGTTAGCACTCACCGCTATAATATCAGCAGCAAAACCGGTTTTAATTTGCCCCAGTTGTGAATCTGCCTTTAATAATTTAGCACTATTAATGGTCGCGGCTTGAATAGCTTGTAATTCACTCATACCAAATTCAACCATACGGGAAAACTGTTTGGCATTATCACCATGTGGATAAATTGCTGCGTCAGTACCAAACACCATGTTTACCCCCGCTTCAACAGCGCGTTTAAAACTATCGCGTTGTTTTTTTGATACCAGACGTTCCTTATTTAGGTTTTCTTCATCAACACCATTTTGCTCACCAAAGCTCAGCGTATACTCTGTATTATAAATATCCATAGAAAGCCAAGTTCCATGCTCTTTTGCAAGCGCGATTGCTTCATCGTCTAAAAAGCTAGCATGCTCTACGCTGTCTACACCGGCTTTAATGGCTGTTTTAATGCCGTTAGTGCCGTGTGCGTGAGCCGCAACAGGTAATTCTCGCATGTGCGCTTCATCCACAATGGCTTTCATTTCTTCAAATGCGTATTGTTGTATGCCCACCTTTGTGCCTTTAGAAAATACCCCACCAGTTGCACATAATTTAATTGCATTAGCGCCATATTTAATATTTTCACGTACTTTAATGCGAACAGCCCATGGGCCATCAGCAACCCCCGAGGCGGTATATTTCATTTCTGGAGGCAAACGATTATTGTCACAGTGTCCGCCAGTAATCCCCAAAGAAGGGCCTGCAGCCCAGATGCGAGGGCCAATAATATCACCTGCATTAATGCCGTCGCGAACCGCAATAACACTAAAGCCCTCTGCACCTAGGTTACGCACTGTGGTAAAGCCGGCTTCTAATGTTTTTTTAGCAAAGTAACTGGCTTTAATAGCCCTACGCGGTACTGATTGGCCTATACGTTCACTGCGCGAAACGGTTGGATCGCTGGTTAAATGCACATGCATATCCATCAACCCCGGCATTAAGGTGAGTTCAGGTAGGTTAATCAGTTCATCATAACTGGTAAGCGTTGGCTTTTTATTAAATTGAATTTGGCTTATTACACCCTCGTCAATCGCGATTAACGGATTAGCTTTTAGCTCTCCAGTTTTTACATCAAGCAAAGCTTTGGCCGATATATAGGTGGTTGCCAGTGTACTTGCGCTGGTTAAGCTCAGTAATGCGATTGATGTAGTTAGTAAATGTTTTTTTATTTTGATCATTTTTATTATTTAATTATTTAAATTTACCTGAATGTAGCAATCATTAGCTATTGAGTAAATTATCTAGCGACGAATCCCACTCACCGTAATTACTTTATTTAAGCCATTTAAAACCGCATAATTAGCGGGTAAAAACTAACAAGGATCTTTATGAAAGTTATTAAAATAGCACTGGTTGCCAGTAGCGTTATGTTTGCCTTAAGTGGTTGTATGAGCACCAGCTCACAATTAAACACAAATCAGCCGGTCGCGCCTGTGATAAGCGAGTTATCAGCCGAGCAACAGTTGGATGTGCTCGTTGCCCAGTACTACGATGAGTCATTAACCTTTAATCCCTTAAGCGCCACTTATAACGGTCGCCATGAATTCGATGATCAATTTTTGCCGGTGATATCGCAGCTTAATCGCGATAAAAAAACTGCTTTTTATAAAAAATATCAACAACGTTTAACGCTAATCGATGAATCACAATTAACAGGGCAGGCGCTACTTAACTTTGAAGTATTATCGCGAGATTTAGCCCTAAAGCTTGAGGGCATGCAATATAAAGATTATTTGTTACCGATTAACCAAATGTCGGGAGCACATAATACTTTTGCTGGATTTGGTTCAGGGCAAAGTGCACAGCCCTTTAATACTGTTGCCGACTATGAGCAATTTATTAAACGTGCTGATGGTTTTGTGAAATGGTTAGCCAGTGTTGAACAATCAATGGCGCAAGGTGTTAAACAAGGTGTAGTATTGCCTATGCCGTTGGCTAAAAAATTATTGCCTCAGTTTAAAGTGCACGTAGTAACTAACGCAGAAGATTCATTATTTTATTCACCAATAAAGGCCATGCCCGACTCATTTTCTAATGCACAAAAACAGCAACTCACTGAGCAGTATAAAACGCTTATTTTAGATAAATTAGTGCCCGCTTATCAGCGTATGAGTGAGTTTTTACTCAACGACTATATTCCTCATGCTCGCGATTCTGTTGGTTATGCTGATTTACCCAACGGTAAAGCGTGGTACGACTACCAAATAAAGAAAAATACTACATTAAGTTTATCAGCGGATGAAATTCATGACATTGGCTTACGTGAAGTGTCTCGAATTTTAAGTGAAATGAAAACGGTTAAAAATACCGTGGGATTTAAAGGTGATTTAGCATCGTTTTTTAACCACTTACGTGACTCAGATGAGTTTTATTATAAAACAGCCGATGAGTTAATTGCTGCCTATGAAGATATTAAACTAAAAATAGATGCGCGTTTACCGCGCTTGTTTAATATTGAGCCTAAAGCCCCTTACATTGTTAAAGCGGTTGAAGCCTATCGTGCGCAATCGGCAGCAGGGGCATCTTATGCTGGGCCTGCACCAGATGGTTCTCGTCCGGGTATCTTTTACATTAATGCTTACAACTTAAAAGCGCAGCCTAAATTTTTACTTGAAACGCTATCTATTCATGAAGCAGCACCTGGTCATCACTTTCAAATTGCACTGCAACAAGAAGTGGAAAGCCTGCCCGATTTTCGTAAATTTGGCGGCTACACTGTGTTTGCTGAGGGCTGGGCATTATACGCAGAGAGTCTTGGCAAAGAGCTTGGCTTATTTACCGACCCGTATATGTGGTATGGGCGTCTTAACGATGAGCAGCTAAGAGCTATGCGTTTAGTGCTTGATACAGGCTTTCATGCCAAAGGGTGGACACGTCAACAAGGCATTGACTACATGTTAGCAAACTCTTCAATGGCAAAAAGCGATGTTATTGCTGAGGTTGAGCGTTATATTGCATGGCCTGGGCAAGCATTATCGTACAAATTAGGTGAGTTTAAAATTAAAGAGCTCAGAGATTACGCCCACCAGCAGTTAGGTGAGCAATTTGATATTAAAGCCTTTCATACGCAAATATTAATAGATGGCGCATTGCCTATGCCTATCTTAGAGCAAAAAATTAAACGTTGGGTTAAATCTCAGCAGTAACATAATCGCGCAAAGTCATTATTTGAACAGGGATTGGCTTTGCGCGCTTTGCTGCAATACGTTAGAATGCGCGCTCTTAAAAGGCGCGAGAACACCATGTTTGATCAACAATTAGCAAAAACCCAATTTTGGCTTAGCAAAAATCTCAATGAAATGAACCAGCAAGAATGGGAAGCCATTTGTGACGGATGCGGAAAGTGTTGTTTAAACACCTTTATTGACAGCGAAGACGAAGATGACTTTACCGCCACCGATCAGCTAAGAGAAGGTGAGCAACTTATATTTACCAATATTGTTTGCCAATACCTTGATAACGCAACCTGTGGTTGTAGTGAATACGAAAACCGCCAAACCTTAGTGCCTTCTTGCGTTAAGCTTACCAAAGAAAACCTCAAAGACATTTTCTTTATGCCGCAAAGCTGCAGCTATCGCCGACTTCACGAAGGACGTGGATTAGCAACGTGGCATCCGTTACTTAATAACGGCGATAAAACTAAAATGCACGAGCTAAACATTTCTGTTAAAGATAAAACCGTAAAAGACTGTGACGTAAAGCTAGAAGATTTTGATTTGTATATAGCCGAGTGGCCAACCAAGGATTGCAACTAATGAGTAAATTACAAGCAAGTATTGGTTTAATTAATCCTAAAAGCCCGACCAACGTGGGGGGCGTATTACGCGCCGCAGGCTGTTATGACGCACAGCAGGTTTTTTTTACTGGCAACCGTTATTTAAACGCACAGAAATTTCATACCGATACTAAAAATGTAGTGCAACGTATTCCATTAACCGCCACTGATAATTTAGCATCAAGTAAACCTGAAGGTGCTAAAGTGGTGGTGATAGAGCTAATAGAAGGGGCGACTCCCTTGCCTGAGTTTACCCACCCTGAGAACGCATTTTATGTTTTCGGCCCAGAGGATGGTTCAGTGCCAAAAGACGTTTTAAAGTGGTGTGATGAAGTTGTTTATATTCCAACCATAGGCTGTATGAATTTAGCAGCAACCTGTAATGTTGTTCTTTATGACCGACTCGCCAAGCTTGGCGGTATTCAAAGTAGTGATGAAACCATTATCACTTCACGCGATACCAATAATAAAATGAAATGGCAAAAACAACCTTAAACATATTTGCTGTTTAAGGTTTATCCCTTGCTAAATGTAAATGAAAACATAATCTGTCGATGTCAGCTATTTAACTAATTTTAATCAGGTTAAATAGCGCTTTGTTATAATAAGAAAGCTTAATTTATCACCGCCCTAGACGTTACATATCTCAGTATTTATTATTATTTTTGTTCTTTAATTTCATTGAAATCATATTTGCTAAGACATTCAGTTAAAAATTTGTTAAAAAGACACTGATAATAATGATTAATACTTAAGGTACTTATGTTTAGCTCGCTTAAATTCACCTCCAAAATCACCATTGCTGCATCATTAGTGTTAGTTTTAGTTTTAGGTGTTTTCACCATAAATAATTATTTTTCAATGCGGCATCAAACTCAAGAGCAGTTATCGCTGGTGCTAGAGCAAAACTCTGAGTCTGTCTCTAAAAATATTGCAAGCTGGCTAAATAATAAATTAGCGATTGTGATCTCTATCGCAAAAACATACCAAGATGACGATGCCAAGTCTTTAACGCTTTCGCAATTAAATACCGCTGAGCTTGCGGGGGATTTTAAAAATACCTACATAGGTAAATCATCGGGTACATTTATTTTAAATGATCAAAGTGTTGTACTCCCCAGCGATTTTGATGCGACAAGTCGCCCTTGGTATAAATTAGTAGAAAATAAAACAACAACGGCTTTTACAACGCCTTATATCGATGTAACGACCAACGAACTGACAATTTCTGCGGTTGCCCCTATTAATAGTAATGGTCAATTTAAAGGGGTAGCGGGGGCAGATATTGATATGCAAACCGTCGCTGAAATTATTGGAGATATTGATTTTTTAGGACTCGGTTATGGTTTTTTGCTTGATAATAAAGGGCAAATATTAAGTCACCCTGATAGTAAATTAAATTCAAAAACAGTCGCTGACTTAATTGGTAAAAATGCACCGTTAGCAAGAGAATTCACCGAGTATCAAGTAGCAGGTGAAACCTCGCTGGTATCCTTTACTAAAATTCGTGGTATTGAAAACGTTGATTGGTATTTAGGTGTAGTAGTCAATAAAGATAAAGCGTATTCAAGTGTTTCTTCGTTTGGGCAAAAGGCAATTGTATTTTTAATTATTGGTATTTTAGTGATTGTTGCGTCACTGGAATTTTTACTGCGTTATTTGATGCGCCCTATGTATCGTCTCAATGATGCCATTAGAGATATAGCGCAGGGTGAGGGCGATTTAACCTGTCGGTTAAGCGTAGAAAATGATGACGAATTTGGTCAATTGAGCAATTCGTTTAATATTTTTATAGAAAAAATCCAAAATTCAATAATTCAGGTTAAATCTTCAACGCAGTTACTGGAAACGGCAGTCGCTAAATTGGTTACGCAGACAGACTCAACATTAACTATGTATGATGACCAAAGTGAGCGCACCAACAGTGTGGCGTCGGCAATTAATCAGTTTTCAGCTACCTCAACAGAAATTTCAACCAGCGCCAGCAATGCCTCGACGCTTGCCAAAGATGCAGATCAATACTGTGCTAAAAATCAACAGACCCTCACAAACAACGTTTCAAGTATTCATCAACTGTCACAAAATATAGAGCAAGCGCAAGAAACCATAAATAGTTTAGACTCGCATACCGCTAATATAGGAAATGTATTGGCAGTAATCAAAGGGGTGAGTGAGCAAACCAATCTGCTGGCTTTAAATGCGGCGATAGAAGCGGCACGTGCTGGCGAAGCAGGAAGAGGGTTTGCGGTTGTTGCCGATGAAGTAAGGCAACTAGCACAGCGTACTCAGCAATCAACCCAAGAAATAGAAAACACCGTCATTGAATTACAAAAAGGTTCAAGCTCTGCCGTTGAGCTTATGAAAACCAGTTTAGAAGAAAGTGAAAAAAGTGTTCAGCAAGCGGATGCGGTTGGCGATGTAATGAAACAAATAATCAGCGCGATAAAGCAAATAACCGACGCCAATCATAGTGTCGCTAATGCTACGGATGAGCAAAACCAAGTGGTTAAGTCATTACATAGTGATATTCACGTTATCAGCGACTTATCGACTCAAGGCCAATCAAACCTAAATCTTACTTTGGAAGAGTGTACCAAACTTAAGCATCAATTTAGTGACTTAGAGCGCATGGTTAAAAAATTCAAAGTATGATCAGTAAAACAAAAATAAATAAGCCAAGCTGGCTCAATTTAATCAATATTGATAGCGTTTATAGCTTTGATAAACAACGCCAAGTATTTTCGTTATTTACCATGATAGCGATTGCCTTGGTGTTAATTACCTATTTAGTAATTGCCAATCATCAAGTGTATGCACCAATCCTTACTATTGCGTTAATTGTGGTTAACGTAACGATTGTAGGGTGTATTATTTATTTTATGAAAACAAAGCAGATTGATGCAATCGCCCTCATCACTTTAGTGATTGTATTTGTGATGTGCTTAGCTTTGGTATACACCGGCGGTAAAGAAAACACTGCTTTATATTGGCTAATGTTTTATCCCGTTGCTGTATTTGCCATACTGGGTGTGAAGTTTGGCGCCTGGTTAAGCAGTGCCATGTTATTGAGCTGTATTGTTATGTTGTATGGCCCTGATATGGCGCAAGTTATTTATGGCGCGGTAGAAAAGACCCGTTTTGTTGCTGCATTTTCGCTGGTGTTAGTGTTTTCGTTTATAGGTGAATATTTTCGTCACCGAAGCCACCTTGCCATTGCTGATATCACCTTAGAGCAAAAACAGCATGCTCATACCGATCAGCTTACCGGGGCGCCTAATCGTCGCTTTATTACCTCACATTTTTTAAAGCTCGCTGCTTCAAGGCCAGAACATTATTTGCCGCTGTCTATTTTACTCATTGATTTAGATAAGTTTAAACAATTAAACGACACCTACGGACATGATTTTGGTGATACGGTTTTAATTGAATTTACTAAGTTATTAGAGTCTCAGTTTCCTGCAACAGCGCTTAAAGCACGTTATGGCGGCGAAGAGTTTGTGGTTATTTTACCGCAACAAACAACCCTTGAGGCCAGCATTTTGGCCAACCGTTTTAGAGAATGTGTGCAAAACCATGTGATGCTAACCGACAAACATCAGCGAGTATCATTAACGTGTAGTATGGGTATTGCTCAGGCTAACAGTGTAGATGATTATAATAATGCGTTAAAGCAAGCGGATCAGTATTTATACAGCGCTAAGGCGCAAGGTAGAAATAAGGTGGTATCTGTACATGATCAACACGCCTCAGAGTAAATTAATATATGTACACGACCCTATGTGTAGCTGGTGCTGGGGTTATAAGCCTACATGGCAAAAGCTTGAGGCTGCCTTGGTAAACAAACTTCCCATTGAGTACAGAGTGGGTGGTTTAGCTGTAGATACTGACTTGCCAATGAGTCAGGATATGCAGTTGCAACTACAAGCCATATGGCAAAAAATTAGTAGCCAGTTAGGCACAGAGTTTAACTTTGATTTTTGGCGAGACTGCCAAGCTCGCCGTTCTACCTATCCCTCTTGCAGGGCCGCTTTAATTGCTCGCAGTTTCAACAAAGAACCACAGATGATAGCGGCAATACAGCAGGCATATTATTTACAGGCACAAAACCCATCGGATGAAGCGGTTTTAATTAAACTAAGCGAAAAAATTGGTTTAGACGCCCGTTTATTTGCACAGTTACTTCACTCAAATGAACTGGAGCGTCGCTTTGATGATGAGCTTAACTTTGTTCGCAGTTTACCTATTCAAGGTTTTCCGTCGTTAGTATTAATACATAACAATCGCGCTTACCCTATTGCTATTAACTACACAGATTGGCGACAAACCCTGATTGAAATACAATCTTACTTGTAAACTTAATCCCACTATTTTCATCCCTGAATTGTAAAATAGGCCAATAAGGCTAATTTATTACCGTTGTCATAAAAGCGACTTTTTTACGCAACACGCTTGTCATTTTTAATCTATAGACTTTCGCTCATTGAAACTATCTCGCTTTAAATTGTTTTTTATAAACGAGCTAAAGCGATTAATAAACACTAGCAAATCCGCTAATTAACGAGCAAAGGTGTATACGATGAAAGGCGTTAAACCATTAATTTTAGCTGGTATTGTAGCCGCAAGTGCAGCAGTCCACGCCAATGATTTAAACACGGTAATTGATAAAAGCAGCGAAATTAATAATTTAGCTGCGCAATCACAAACAAAAATAGACAAGATTGCAGATTCAATGCAAGGGCGTTTACAGCAATTTAAAACCCTAAATAAAGAAATAGATGGCCTAGCCGTTTATAACGCACAGCTTACCAAACAGTTAAATAATCAAATAGAAGAGATGGAGTCGATTAATTTATCGATGGATCAAGTATCGATAATTGAACGCCAAATAACCCCTTTAATGCTTCGTATGATCACCGGGCTTGAACAGTTTGTTGCCTTAGATGTGCCGTTTTTAAAGCAAGAGCGTAAGCAGCGCCTTGAATCATTAAATGCAATGATGGCGCGTGCTGATATTTCATCAAGTGAAAAATTTCGTCGTGTTTTAGAAGCTTACCAAGTTGAGGTTGACTACGGACGCACTATTGAGGCGTATACCGCATTGCTTGATGTGGATAATAAAGAGCGCGAAGTCGACTTTCTACGCATTGGTCGTTTAGAGCTAATTTACCTCACCCGCGATGGTAAACAAGCCGGTAGTTGGGATCAGCAGTCACAGTCGTTTGTTGCGCTACCAGATTCAACCATAAGCCAAATTAATAAAGGGCTTCGCATTGCTCGCAAACAACTTGCCCCCGATATGTTAACACTGCCAATTCACGCTGCAGAATAAGAGGTTTACCATGAAATTATTAACGAAAATGACAAAAATGGCCGTGTTTGCAGCCAGCTTAAGCTTTGTGGGCACCAGCATTGCCGCTGAGCCGATGAATTTAGATGCCTTATTAAAAACCTTAGAGCAGGGTAAATCAGCGCAATCAGAGCAAAATAAACAACGTGAACAAGAATTTGCAGCACGCCAAAATGAACAAGTGCAAATGCTTAAAAACACCCAAGCTAAACGAAACCAAATGCTTAGCGAGTCAGAGCGTTTAGAAACGCAGTTTGAAGAAAACGAAATTAAATTGGCTAACCTGACCGATACTTTATCAAAGCGTATGGGTTCATTAAAAGAGCTATTTGGTGTGCTACAACAAGTTGCTGGAGATTCTAGCAATAAGTTTGCAACCTCGGTGGTATCGGCTCAGTTACCTGGGCGTAGTACTTTTATGGACGAATTGGCGCAAAAAATGGGTTCTACCTCAAAGCTTGCGTCTATTGAAGATATCGAAAAGGTTTGGTTTGAGCTACAACGCGAAATGACCGAACAAGGAAAAGTAAGCCGCTTCAATACTGATGTAATTGTTGACGGTGGCAATAAAGTACAAAAAGAAGTGGTACGTGTGGGTGCATTTAACCTTATTAGTGACGGTCAGTACTTAGAGTATACACCTTCTACCAATACAATTAGCCAGCTTACTCGCCAACCAAGTAGCCGCTTTACTGCGACTGCGGCTGATTTGCAGCAAGCAAACACCGGTGTGGTGCCGTTTGCGCTTGACCCAACGGGTGGTTCAATTTTAGGTTTGTTAGTACAAGCCCCTGATACCAGCGAGCAAGTTCATCAAGGTGGTGCAGTTGGTTACGTTATTTTAGGCGTTGGCTTATTAGCGTTATTAATTGCGTTAGAGCGTTTTGTATCGCTCCTGCTGATGGGTGGAAAAATCCGTCGTCAATTAAAAGACGATACAGCCCGTGATGATAACCCGCTAGGGCGCGTCATGAAAGTGAAAGACCAATATCCTAATGTAGCGTACGACACGCTTGAACTTAAGTTAAGCGAAGCCATTTTACGCGAAATGCCAAAAATCACCCGTAATTTAACGCTTATTAAAATTATCTCTGTGGTAGCGCCATTGCTGGGCTTACTCGGTACGGTAACTGGGATGATCAATACCTTCCAAGCAATTACTTTATTCGGCACTGGCGACCCTAAACTAATGGCAGGCGGTATTTCGCAAGCCTTGGTTACTACGGTATTAGGCCTTGTTGTTGCTATCCCTACGGTGTTTTTATACACCTTATTGAATACTCGCTCAAAAGGCTTACTGCTTATTTTACAAGAACAAAGTGCAGGTATTATTGCCGAGCGAAGCGAGAAAGGAGCTTAAACCATGGTGCTATTGATTGATTCAATCAATGCTATCCGTGATTTTCTCGACACGGGTGGCCAAGTTCTCTTGGTCATTGCCGTGTTAATTTTCGCGATGTGGTTATTGATACTCGAGCGATTTATGTACTTTTTTAATGGCTATCGACACTACAAAAAAGACGTTAAAAATACGTGGAAAACGCGCAGTGAACGCAACAGCTGGAATGCAGAGCAAATACGCCAGGCCATGGTGTCACGCGCCAGTATGCGATTAAACGCAAACTTACCGCTGATTAATGTGATGGTAGCGCTGTGTCCACTATTAGGATTGCTTGGCACAGTTACAGGGATGATAGAAGTCTTTGATGTAATGGCCATTACAGGTACAGGCAGCGCACGCTCTATGGCATCAGGTGTGTCAAAAGCAACCATACCGACAATGGCTGGAATGGTCGGTGCGTTATCTGGGGTGTTTGCCTCAACCTATTTACAACGAAAAGCAAAGCGTGAAGTTGAATTGTTGCAAGACACTATGGTGTTAGACCACTAAATAATTATTGAAAAGCGGTGAACATAATCACCGCTTGTTCTAGGAGAAGTAAAATGAGAGCCCCATTAGGTAATTTATTCCAAGAAGACGAAGCAGAAGAAATAAACATGACTCCTATGCTGGATGTTGTATTTATTATGCTTATTTTCTTCATTGTTACAGCCTCGTTTGTAAAAGAAGCCGGTATTGATGTAAACCGCCCAGAAGCGGCAACCGCAGTAAAAAAAGAGCGCGCTAACATATTAGTGGCTATTTCAGATCAAGGCGAAATTTGGATCAATAAACGTCAAATAGATGTACGTGCCGTACAGGCCAACATTGAACGCTTAAAAGCTGAAAATCCACAAGGTAGTGTGGTTATTCAGGCTGATAAAAAAGCCACCACAGAAACCTTGATAAAAGTCATGGATGCCTCGCGTGCAGCGGGTGTATTTGATGTTTCAATAGCGGCTCAAGAAGGGTAACGAGTGATGCGTTATGTACTTGCGTTAATTATAGCGGGTGTGGTGACCTTTATGCTGTTTTTAGGTATGCAGGCATTGATCACCGGTGGTGAAGGCGCCATGACGGAGCCTGCAAAAGGGAATGTGTTAGATTTTGTCCGTTTGAAAAAAGAAGAAACAGTACAAAAAAAGGAACGTAAACCACAAAAGCCGCCAACACCTAAAGAGCCGCCACCGCCAATGGAATCGCCACAAATGCAAAGTAGCGATAACAACGCTGCTAGCAACAACTTTGATTTTGCTGCCAATGTCGATGCTGATGTAAATCTAGCGGGTGGATTAGCATTAGAAACCAGTGATGGTGAGTATTTACCCATAGTAAAAGTGGCACCGGTATACCCAAGGCGTGCTTTGTCGCGTGGTATTGAAGGGTATGTCATTGTTGAGTTTACAGTGACCAAGCAAGGCACAGTGAAAGAGCCACAAGTTATTAAAGCCGAGCCAGAGTCATTGTTTGACAGAGCAGCGATGGATGCGGCCCTTAAGTTTAAATATAAACCGCGCGTTGTTAATGGCGAAGCTGTTGAAGTAGCCGGTGTGCAAAATAAAATTTCTTTCCAAATTAATGGTTAATTCTATTAAGTAAGTAAAGAGTGAACGTGAGGCAATTATGAAATTAAAACTAACAACCAAGCTATTAAAGCTTAGCATGTTGTGCACTGTTGCAATCAGTGCCAGCATTGTTACACCAAGTGCATTGAGTGTACTTCCGGGTGTAAATTTGGCGACAGTACAGGCTGCTGAAAAGCAGAAAACAACACGAGTTCCCGCACTGCGTGAAAAGGTATACAGCCAATTAGCTCGCGCCCAAAAACTTGCGGATGATGGCGACAGTAAAGCGGGTTTGGACGCGCTTGACAGTATAAAAGCGCGCTCATCAAGTATGAACTCTTATGAAATTGCGATGATGCATAACTTTTATGGGTTTATTTATTACAATGAAAACGACCTTGTAAAAGCGATTGCCTCATTTGAAAAAGTGATTGACGAAGATGGCATTCCAGAAACATTACGTGTCAGCACTACGTTTAGCTTAGCGCAATTAGCAATGGCAAACAGTGATTACAATAAGGTAATTGATTTCTTAGCTAAGTGGGATGCAATTAATACCAAGCCTAAAACTGATGCCTATTATGTACTTAAATCACAAGCGTATTATCAGTTAAAAGATTACCAAAAAGGCATTGATAATATTAATTTAGCGATTGCCCAAAGCGATAGCGAAGGCAAACAGCCAAAAGAAAACTGGTTAGTACTGCAACGTGCTATGTATTATTCACTTAATCAAACTGACAATGTTGTTGCTGTACTTGAGCGTATGGTAAAGCTTTATAACAAGCCTGAATACTGGGTGCAACTCGGTGGTATGTATGGCGAAACAGGCAAAGAAAAACAACAGCTAGCAATCCTAGAAGCGGCTTATCAGCAAGGATTTTTAACCTCTAAATCTGATCTAAGGCAGCTTGCACAGGTATATTTATACAATCAGCTTGCTTACAAAGCCGCCAGTGTAATGAGTAAAGCGATTGAATCAGGCGTTGCTGAAAAGTCTGCGAAGAATTATGCATTTATCGCAGAAGCCATGGTGCAAGCTAAAGAAGATAATAAATCAGTTAGTTATTTTGCAAAAGCGGCAGAGCTTTCGGAACACGGTAAGTACGATCAACGTATGGCTGAAGTACTTGTTAACTTAGAGCAATTTGAAGATGCCGCTGATGCTGCTCGGTTAGCATTAGATAAAGGTTCACTTGATTTTGAATCCAACGCTTATGTTGCATTAGGTATGGCCCAATACAGCATGCAAAATTTTGATGCCTCTATTTTAGCGTTTGAGCAAGCCGAGAAACACAAAAAATCGCAGCGATTGGCTGAACAATGGATCAAATATGTCAAGCGTGAAAAGTTACACGCGGAAACATTACGCACCGCATTGTTATAATTTGCCAACGCTACTATTGTAATTTAAACGCTGCCAGTTTGATTACAAAACCTGTTTTATAATCGCAACACCAAAACCGCCTTAGGGCGGTTTTTTTCGTTTAAATTTATCATAACAGGTTGTTATTTAAATAAATTACATTGTCATTTTATGTTTATTAAAGTGTAACTGTATTGTCACATAGCTCCCGTAAGGTAGTGCTCGTTGAAAAACTCAAGTGATCTTAAAGCATGACTTTCGTGTTTTAACGTGACTTGGGTTTTTACTTAATGCGCTAATAAAATAATTAAATATCTTAACGGAGTGAACAATGAAATTATCTGGTTTATTTAAGATCAGCCTTTTGGCTTCTGCAATTACACTCGCTGGTTGTGGCGGTGGTGATATTAATATTAATGTTGAAGAAACAGTAGCACCACCTACACCACCTACACCACCAGTGCCAACTGATCTTCCAGGTGAATATAGTCAAAGTCTTTCTACTGAAGCTTCAGCTGCCTTGGGTCGTGAAGTAAAAGTGCAAGTGCTTTCAGGTGAAATCACTGAAGATACGACATTAACGACGGATGCATTTTGGGCATTAGATGGCGCTGTGTTTGTAGGTAAAGATAAAGCAGATAGCGCAACCCTTACCATTGAACCTGGAGCCGTTATTTTTGGTAACAATGGGTCTGATTACTTAGTCGTAAGCCGTGATTCTAAAATTGAAGCGACAGGGACCAAAAGCGACCCTATCATTTTCACATCAAAACAAGATGTAATGGGCGAAACAACAGCCTCTGGACAATGGGGCGGCATGGTTTTACTTGGGAATGGTATTTCAAATAAATGCCCTGCTGAAGGTGATTGTGCACTGCAAGTTGAAGGTGTGGAAGCAGGTGCGGTATTTGGCGGTACTGATAATGCGGATAGCTCTGGTACGTTAAAATATGTTGTTGTTAAAAACGCTGGTTACGAGCTTTCAACCGGTAATGAGCTAAACGGTATTACCTTTGGTGCCGTAGGTTCAGGTACTACCGTTGATTACTTGCAAGTACATAATAACTCTGATGACGGTGTTGAGTTTTTCGGTGGTGCAGTTAACTTAAAGCATGTTGTTTTAACGAGCATCGACGATGACAGTATTGATTGGGATAACGGTTATCAAGGTAAAATGCAGTTTGTGTATGTTGAGCAAGATAAAAATTCGACTGATGCTAACCGCGGTATTGAAGCCGATAACGATGGTAAAACGCCATCAAAAGAGCCTAAGTCTTTGCCTATTATTTCAAACTTAACCATTATTGGTAATAACTTTAAAGGTGAAGATGAAGCCGAAGGCATTTACCTGCGTGAAGGTACCGGCTTACATTTATATAATTCAGTGATCACAGGCTCTGATGAAATGGGCGAGTGCTTAGAATTAGAAGGTATTGCGCTGGATGATAACGGAGATGCATTATTCTCTGATAGTGAAACCGTTAATAATGCTAATGATGGCACTATTTTGATGCAAAACACCTTTATGTCATGTACCAATGGTGAGAATTTTAAAGATCCAAAAGGTGCTGACGGTTCTACGTTGCTTGCGCTTGAGTCTTGGTTTAGTCAACAAACAGGTAATGTGATCAACGACAAGCCTATGCTTGGTGTGAATGGTCAACCAATTGCTGGTTCGCCACTACTAGGTGCAGGACAAGATGTTGCTAATACGGTTGATGCCTTCTTTGATACGGTTGATTTTGTCGGTGCTCTAAATGATTCTGACGATTGGCGTGAAGGTTGGGCATTTGGTTATGGTGGTGGAGAAGTGACAGCACCTGCTGCAGTTGCTGGTTGTCCTGCAGGTACTACTTCAATTTCACCAGCGGATAACGTAACGACAACATGTGAAATATCTGGCCGTATAACGTCAGACTTAACATTAACAGCGGGTAACTTATACGCAGTTGATGGCGCTGTTTTTGTTGGTAATGATAATGCTGACTCTGCAACTCTAACTGTCGAGCCTGGCGTTACTGTTTATGGTCGTAACGGTAAAGATTATATTGTCATTAGCCGTGGCTCTAAAATTGAAGCCAACGGTACTAAAGATAAGCCTATTTCATTTACTTCAAGTCAAGATGTTGCTGGTCAAGCAACGGCAGCAGGTCAATGGGGCGGTTTAGTACTACTAGGTAATGCGCCATCTAATAAATGTCCAGAAACAGGCGAGTGTGCGCTACAAGTTGAAGGTGTTGAAGCCGGTGCTGTTTTTGGTGGTACTGACACTGCAGATAATTCTGGAACATTACGTTATGTTCGCGTTATGAATGGCGGCTACTTACTGTCACCTGGTAATGAAATTAACGGTATTACGTTTGGTGCTGTGGGTTCTGGTACTACTGTAGAGTATTTACAAGTTCATCAAAATGCTGATGACGGTGTTGAGTTCTTTGGTGGTAATGTGCAGGCTAAATACCTTGTGCTAACTAGTATTCAAGATGACAGCATCGATTGGGATAATGGTTTCCAAGGTAAGCTTCAGCACATCCTTGTTAAGCAAGCTGCAGATAACTCAGATGCTAACCGTGGTATAGAAGCCGATAATGACGGTAAAACACCATCTAAAATGCCTAAATCAAATCCAATGATTGCTAACTTAACCATTATTGGTAATACCTTTAAAGGTGAAGATGACGGTGAAGGCATGTACTTCCGTGAGGGAACGGGTGCGCAAATCTATAACACGATTGTAACAGGCCCAGTAGGCATGGGTGAGTGTCTAGAGGTTGAAGGTATTCCAGTAGATGAAAATGGTGCACCAATATTTACTGAAAGTGAAACAGTTAAAAATGCACAAGATGGCACCTTAACGATTAAGTCATCGGTTATCGCCTGTTCTGAGAACTTCAAAGACCCAAGTGGTGTTGATTTTAGCGTAGAAAACTGGTGGACAGCGACGTTAGGTAACTTAGTAGCATCAGGACAAACTGACGTAGTTAATGGTATCTATACTATTGATATAACAACTCCTACAGATGTAAACGCTGTAGATAGCTTCTTCGATACTACATCACATATTGGTGCTGTATCGAGTGATAATGACTGGACAGCTGGCTGGACAGTAGGTCTGGAATAACACAGTAAGAATGGGTGCTAGCACATAGTACTAGTACCTTTTTTAACACTTTCTGTAACTTATTTCAGATAGAGGTAAACATGAAACAGTTTTCTAAAAAGTTTTGCTTATCCACACTTTCCGCAGCAATTTTATGTAGTTTAAGCGTTTCAGCACATGCTGCTGAAGCCGAAGATGAGGCTGTACTTGAGGAGGTTGTGGTTAGCGCAAGTCGTTTAAAAGGCACTGCAACAGCCGTGCTTGAAGAGCGAAAACAACAAGCATTTGTTGCCGATATTATGGGTGCTGACCAAATATCCCGTAGTGGCGATAGTGATGCGGCATCTGCGTTACGCCGTGTAACGGGTTTAACTTTAGTCGATGGTAAATTTATTTATGTACGTGGTTTAGGTGAGCGCTATTCAAGTACTCAGTTAAATGGTGCAGCAGTGCCAAGTCCTGATCCGACCCGCTCAGTCATCCCGCTTGATTTATTTCCATCAGGAATTATTGAAAGTTTGTCTGTGCAAAAGTCTTATTCTCCTTCTATGCCAGCCTCTTTTGGTGGTGGTAATGTGGATATACGCTTAAAAAGCATTCCAGACCAATTTGTTTTTGATGTATCAGGTCAGCTTGGTTATAACACCAATAACTTTGATGATGGCATTGAGTACAATGGCGGCTCGAATGACTGGTATGGTGTTGATGATGGCACCCGTGAAATACCAGATTCAATCATGGATATTTATAACTCTGGGCAATCATTAGATGATCTCACACCAGAGCAAAGTCGTGCTTTAGCACTTGATTTAAACCGTGATTATGACCCGCAAGCAACAAGTGTAAACCCCAATACTAAGTTTACAGCAACACTGGGTAATAGTTTTGAGTCAGGTGATTGGCGTTACGGCTTTTTATCAGCGGTTAGCTATGATAACAAATATTTTGTAGGCGAAGAGTACCAAGGCGAAGACTTCCGTTTAGGTGAGAACAGTGCTGCTATGGTGCGTGGTTACGATAAAATCATTGCCACTGAGCATAATGTGAAAATGTCTGGAATGGTAAACTTTGGTATTGAGTATAATAATGCTCATCGCATTGACCTTAGTACGCTGATTTTACGCGACACCGAAGATAAAATTCGTGATCGTCTAGGTATTGATGAGAATAATAACCAGTCTGATAATAAGCGTATTCGTTCTTACGATGTAAGGTATGAAGAGAGAGAGTTAATAGTAAACCAAATCAAAGGCATGCATACATTCGATTTTCTTAACTATGCAGGTTTTGATTGGAAATACTCAAACGGCCGCTCAAACCGTTATGCACCAGGAAATATGCAGACGCGGTTCATTGTAAATGATGCAAACGAAGATGGTAATTATGATTTAGTTAATGAAATCGCATTAACCAATGCCACAACGGCTGCTCGTTATACATTCCAAGACCTTAATGATGAAGTAGAAAACTACGGGTTTAATTTTACTTTTCCAATCATGTTAGATGGTTTGGATATAGAATTAAAATCAGGTGCTGATTATGTCTCTAAAGAGCGCTCAGCTTCGAATCGTCGCTTTGACATAAACACTCGCGCATTTAAAGACCTTGATTTAAATGGCAATGAGCTGAATACGATTCTTTCTGATGATGCAATAGCTAACGCAGAACTAAATCTACCCATACTTAATGATACAACGTTTGCAGGTGATGATTACCGCTCAGCACAAAAAACAGATGCTTATTATTTTGAAGCTGATTTTTTCTTCAATAATAAATGGCGTTTGACAGGTGGCTTACGTTGGGAAGATTTCAGGCAAGTGTCAGTGCCACTTGACCCGTTTACTGGTGGCTTAGATCCTTCAATCGATTATGATGATTTAGGTAACTTAGCGTTTCAAGAAGATGATATTTATGGTGCGCTTGCATTCACTTATATTCAGGACGACCAAACACAATGGCGTTTAAGCTACGGTGAAACGGTTGTACGTCCTGATTTACGTGAGATATCTGAATCTACTTACATTGATCCGTTAACTGAATATCCTGTTGGCGGTACGCCTGGATTACGTACAACGCAAATCAAAAATTACGATTTCCGCTGGGAAAACTACTTTGATACTGGTGAAAACTTCTCTGTTGGTCTGTTTTATAAAGACATGATTGATCCAATTGAGTCGGTGCAATCTCCTTCTCAAGATGGACCGCCACTTGTACGTATTGCCAATGCTGAAGATGGCTATGTTGCCGGCGTTGAGTTTGATTATCTTAAAGATTTCACTTTCTTAGGTGGTTTTTGGCAAGATGTATTTATGAGTGGTAATGTTACACTCAGTGATTCTGAGATAAACCTAGACCGTCAAGCTATTGTTGATCAAACTGGTGTATCTGCGGCGATCACTAATACTAAACGTCGTTTAACGGGACATTCTAAATATGTTGTGAATATGCAGCTTGGCTATGATGCACCATCAGGTGAACATGCTGCAACATTGGTTTATAACGTATTTGGTGAGCGTATTATTATCCCTGGTATAGAAGGGCAAGATGATTGGATGGAACAGCCATTCCACTCAGTTGATTTGAATTATACTTACTACCCTGATTTTAACTCAAGTATTAAGTTTAAAGTGCTTAATATTTTGGGGCAAAAATCAGAAATTGAATCTGCTGGTACGCTAACTCGCTCAAAAGAAAAAGGGACTGAGTTCTCTGTTGAGTACAAATATCAGTTCTAATTCAAAATAGCCTAGGAAGGCGAATATAAAAACTTACAATAATTGCCCTACCTTGTGTAGGGCTTTTTTTGTGCCGTTATTAATTTCAGAATTAAAAAAAGCATATGAAATAATTTTAAGTTAGCTGTTATTGACTAGTTTTGCAGGGTATAGGGTGCTAGATTAACTGTTCTAAAAATTAAATCTCACGCAATGAATTTTAATTTTTAATGAATTAGGTATTTCTTATGACTCAAACAGTGGAACAAACAATGAAAAAAGTAGGATTAGTCGGATGGCGGGGCATGGTTGGCTCTGTATTACTAGAGCGTATGCAACAAGAAAATGATTTTGCTCATATCGACACCACTTTTTTTACCACCTCACAAACCGGCCAACTTGGCCCTGATTTAGCGGGTCCTGCAAAGCCATTACTTGATGCAATGGATTTTGACTCACTGGCAAAAATGGACATTATCATTACTTGTCAAGGTGGTGATTATACCAAAGCTGTGTATCCACAATTACGTGAAGCGGGTTGGCACGGGTTTTGGATTGATGCTGCATCAGCACTACGGATGAGCGACGACAGTATTATTGTACTAGACCCTGTCAATAAAGATGTGATTGAACAAGGCCTTGAGCAAGGCGTTAAAACGTATGTGGGTGGTAACTGCACAGTTTCATTGATGTTATTAGCGCTGGGTGGTTTATTTGAGCAAGATTTGATTGAGTGGGTCAGCCCAATGACTTATCAAGCAGCCTCAGGTGCTGGTGCGCGTAATATGAAAGAGCTGATCGCGCAAATGGGCTCTATCCACGCAAGTGTGGCTGACAAATTAGCCGATCCGCAAGCGGCTATTTTAGAAATTGATAAACTCGTCACGCAGCAAATTGCGTCAAGCGATTTACCACAAGATCAATTTGGCGTGCCACTTGCGGGCAGCTTGATCCCTTGGATTGATGTACCAATGCCATCAGGTCAATCAAAAGAAGAGTGGAAAGCGCAAGTTGAAGCCAACAAAATCTTAGGCTCATCTAAACAACCTGTGCCTATTGATGGTTTATGTGTACGCATTGGTGCAATGCGTTGTCATAGCCAAGCGATGACCATTAAATTACGTGAAGACATTAGCGTAGAAAAAATAGAAGACATTTTAGCCTCGCACAATGAGTGGGTTAAAGTAATTCCTAATGAGCGCGACATTACCAGTACCGACTTAACCCCAGTTAAAGTCACCGGTACGTTAAGTATACCTGTTGGCCGTATTCGCAAACTCGCCATGGGGCCAAAATATATTAGCGCTTTTACCGTAGGCGATCAGCTTTTATGGGGCGCAGCAGAGCCACTGCGTCGTATGTTACGTATTATTGTTGATAATAAATAATATTTACTTTGAGGGTTAGCATTTGCTAGCCCTTTTTATTTAATAATTAAATCGCTAATATCTTCATGGCCTTTACCAACATTTATATTATTGCTTCCGGTCATTTTTATTAATTCAAGTGATGAGTTCAGACTTATTGGAGAATATTATGCACAGTAAATTTCATGTTCACACATTTCTTGATGACGATAGCGAAACCTTTAGTTATGTTGTTTCTGATAGTAACTCTCAGCAAGCAATCTTGATTGATCCCGTTTTAAATTTTGATTATAAATCAGGTCGCAGCTGTGAATCAGGCGCCAAAAAAATCGGCGAGTACCTTCAAAGCCATTCTCTTTCATTAGAGTGGGTTCTCGAAACACATGCTCATGCCGATCATATCTCTGCAGCTCCTTATTTTAAAAAACACTTTGGTGCTAAAATCGCCATAGGTGAACATATCAAAACGGTACAACAAAGCTTTAAGGCGCTATTTAATCTTGAAAAAGAATTTTTACCCAATGGGGCTGATTTTGACCGACTATTAAAAGATGGAGATAGTTTTAATGTTGGCCAGTTATCGATACGAGTAATGCACACACCGGGGCATACACCCGCCGACTTAGTTTACATTATAAATGAAGAGGCCATTTTTGTTGGTGATACGATTTTTATGCCTGACGTAGGCACTGCAAGGTGCGACTTTCCAGGTGGTAGCTCTGAAACATTATACGATTCAATCCAAAAACTACTCTCGATGCCCGATGAGGCAACAATCTATGTATGCCATGATTATCCGACTGAAAAACGAAATCACCGTTTTGCGGTCACAGTAAAAGAACAAAAAGAAACAAATATTCATGTAAAGACTAAAATAAGCAAAGAGCAGTTTGTTCAAATGCGCGATAGCCGTGACGAAGAATTACCTATGCCTCGCTTAATTTTACCTGCTATTCAAATGAATATTAGAGCCGGCAACCCACCTCCCGCCGAAGATAACGGCATAAGCTACCTTAAAGTTCCGTTAAACCAATTATAGTTCAATATCATAATGATTATTGGGATAGAGTAATGAGCACAAATAAATTTATTGTAGCTAGATGATCGCTTTACCATCTCTCATACCTGAATATAGCAAGTTTTTTTTGTAAAATAGGCGTGATAATTTTACGTTGCAACATCGTATAACTACGGTTAAAGCGATTATTGATAACGGGCAATTAATTGGCGCCCAAGGAATGGATGTATCATTAGGCGGGCTTACCGATATTATTGCCGATATTAAATTAGGCGAAACCGGTTATTTAATGTTGATTGAAGATAGTGGCAGTGTGCTGGTGGATGTTAAACACCCAGATTACCGATTTAAAAACTTAGCAGATATTGAGGGGGGAAAATACGCCGACTTAGCTAAAAATACCCAAGGGCTGTTTGATGTAGAGATAGATGGTAAACAATATATGGCTAATATTCATACCTCTGCTACCTTAGGCTGGAAGTTTATTGGGGTAGTAGAGAAAGCCGAAGTGATGAGCACGGCGAATACCATGGCTTATACCATATTGGTTATTAGTGCGATATTAATTGCTGTATTTGTTGCTATAGCGAGTTATATTTCTAAATTAACCTGAACTCCGGATAATAAATCCATCTCAAGCAGCTATTTTCAGCGCTAACTGCGTTGAATTTACTTGCAATAGGCTAGCTATTGACGCGTAATTTCGCCTTGTTTTCACTAAAAATCTCTAGCTTGAGAAAATAAACATAAATATCATTTTGATTCAATATGTTAGTAAATCTCTTAACCAGAGTTCAGGTAAATTAATATCAGCCCCTATTGTTGAAGTGAGTGATGGCTTAACTGAAATATCGCAAGGTGGCGGTGATTTAACCCAACGCTTAACAATAAAAACCAAAGATGAAACCGCTAAACTGGCTAATAGCTTTAATTTATTTTTAAACTTGATCAGCGAGCTGGTAACTCAAATTAATGAGTGCGCGCAAAATGTAAGTAAAACCTCATCACAAACCTCATCGCAAGCGGCACAATTAACAAGCTCCACCAGCCAACAGCAACAAGCTTTAGAGATGGCAGCTACGGCTATTAATAAAATGGCTGCCACCGCAAACGAAGTGTCTAGCAGTTGTGCAAATGCAGCGGATTTGGCTGTTCAAACACAGCAAGCATCAGACTTGGGGCAATCGGTTATTACACAAACTGTGGAAAGTGTGGTTCAGCTATGTGAGGTAATAAACAATGCCTCAGCAGATATTACTCAGCTAGATACTGAAAGCGAAAACATTATGTCGATAGTCAGTGTTATTCGCGGTATTTCAGAACAAACTAACTTATTGGCCTTAAATGCTGCAATAGAAGCTGCACGTGCCGGTGAGCACGGACACGGCTTTGCTGTGGTGGCCGACGAAGTACGCGCGTTATCACAACGAACCGCTGAGTCAACCGAAGAAGTGGCTTCACAGCTTGATAAACTACGCACTATGTCATCTAAAGTTTCTAAAGATATGCAACGCAGTATAGAAACCACTAATAAAACTGTCGAGCTTGCGCATTCGGCGCAGCAACAATTTAGTGAGATCACGGCATCTATCGTTCATATTAGCGATTTAAATACCCAAATAGCCACCGCTGCTGAAGAGCAACAACATGTAGCTGAAGATATAAACCGCAATGTTACTGAAATTAAAAATGCGGCTGATGAGGTGAGTGATATTGCCGTGACCACCAGTGAGAACGGCAACGAAATGAATCGTCTTTCGTCAATTTTAACGGGGTTGGTGGGTAAATTTAAAGTGTAAGGGCAAGCAAATGCATGCCCTTTTTATCCCTGCTACTTATTTTTAAGTAGTTCTTTTAACTCTGCTAGTTGTGCTTTTAATTCGTTTACTTGGCCTTGGGTGGCAGGGAGTGAGTCTATATTGGCTTGCTCTTCTCGTGCATTGCGATGCTCTTCACTCATCACTTCTAAAATAGCGCCAACCATCATATTTAAAAACACAAATGCAGTTAAAAAGATAAAGGTTAGGTAAAAAATCCAACTTAATTTGTACACGGCCATGGTTTCGTACATGACGTCAGTCCAATCTTCAAAGGTGGCTATTCTAAACAGGGTGAGCATAGAAATAGACACATCGCCCCAAAGTACCGGATTTATATCAGCAAACAACATACTGCCAGTGGCGGCATAAATATAAAATATAACGAACATGAGTAGTGCGATGTAGCCCATTTGCGGTATTGCTTTTATTAGCGAATTTACTAATAAGCGCAGTTCTGGGATCATTGAGACTAATCGTAACACGCGGAAAATACGCAGCAGTCGAGCAATAAAAATAGTAGAGCCTGCCGCGGGGTATAAACTTCCGATCACGATAATGAAGTCAAAAATGTTCCAACCTTTGGAGAAAAAGTCCTTGATACCTTTGCTGGCAATATAGCGAATAATCAGTTCAATTAAGAAAAACACCGTTATGCCTATATCCATCCAATGTAGAATGAGTTCAGCGGTTGGGTGCAATGAATAAGTATGTGCGCCCACGGTCAATGCAGAAACAACAATAACTGCAATAACAAATGATTGAAATAGTTTACTTTTATCGATACGCTGGAACAGCTCTTGTAACTGCGACAACATCATAACGTGCCCTTAACGGTTATAAATACAAAACCAGTGCAATATACAGCAAAAATAACGAAAATCAGTAGTTTTCCCGTTAAAATAGTAGGAATTTTGAATGTTAAATAATAAGTTAAAATATCTATTTTCGTTATCCGCATTATTGGTGTTAGCGGGATGTAGCAGCGATAGCCGCTACCATGAAATTCAATCAGCGCGGTTGGGTGAATGCAGCTACATGGCAGATAAGGAATACCATGAGTGTGTTAAACAACAGCAAGACAGTTACAAAGAATTTAAAGAACAACAAGCTCGCGAGCAGCAATAAACGATGACCAAAACCCAAAAGCAGCTAGATAAACGTATTCGTCAGCAATTAACGCTCGCTTGTGAGCAAATAAAAGATATTGTGGAGGACTTTAGCTTTCTTACCCATTCAGCACACTTAAACAATTTACCTTCTAAGTTTAAAGTAAGTTGTTATTTTATTGATGATATTGCACTAGAGCAGGCTAAACAAAAAAATCAGTTTGATTACATTGAGCAGCTTATTTGTAATGCGTTAGCCAGCTTGAACATACATATTAAAGCCAATGCCATTTCATTTTCTAAGCAGCCATAATGTGTACGATGGGTTTTGTTTATTCTTCACATTAGCTTGAATTATGCTTTATAGGGCCTTTAAAAGCTTTAATATGGAGTGATTTTATTAAGCAGGCTATAATCCCCAAAAATAGCAAAAGAGATTATATATGGCTGTTCCAACACGTTCACAAATAACACCCGGCACTGAGGTTAATATTGTGCTTAAACAAGATCAACGCAGTGGTACTTTAACCAATGGTATTGTGTCGCGTTTATTAACTAAGTCACCTAATCATCCGCACGGTATTAAAGTACAGTTAGAAGATGGTCAAGTAGGTCGGGTAAAAGAGATCATTGCATGAGCGATTTAACCTTAACTGATTTTTGGCGATTGGTAACTGTAAACGACAGAACCGCAGAGCCTGAGTCTGTATGCCAATCCCTTAAGGCTGCATTGAGTGATTTATCCGACGAGCAGCTTATTGAATTTGATAAACAGTTTAGTATTTGTATGCGCCAAAGTTATACTTGGGATTTATTTGGTGCGGCGTTTGTAATAGCTGGTTGTAATGATGAATATGGTTTTTCTGAATTTCGTTGTTGGCTCATTTCTCGGGGTGAAGCGGTATTTAAAGCAGCGTTAGAAAACCCCGATAGCCTTGCACAGTGCACACCACTTTATTTTTTAAACGAGCAACCTTACCCGTATTTAGATGAGTATGACCTAATTGCAGGTTTGTTATATGAAGAACGTAATGACGATGAGTTACCCTTTATCCCCTCAGGGCTTGAACAACCTAAAGGTAAGCGCTTTAAAGACAAACCTAAGTTTTTAAAACAAAATTACCCGCAATTATTTGCTAAGTATTGGCAGTAATCGCCCACTTTTGACTATGAATGCATTACTTTGGGTTAGGGGTAATGCATTTTATGTTGCTTAGGTTTTGATACAGCTTGCGCTATCCTTCACATCCTCTTATTTCACTAACTGAACTGTTTTAAAATGTAATCTTATTTGTTGTTAGCTACGTATTTTTAAATACAGTTTAAAGACGTGTTTATGCTATAACGACTTCACATCTTTTATAGTAAATCTCTGTTATAGTTAGAAATAGCTAAGCATAGTCACAGTGCTTGATCATATTTGATACACGAGGATAGAGCCTATAATGAAATTTTTCACACTGGTTTTACTTACCATAAGCCTTTTTAGCTGCTATGCAGTAGCAGGCCCAAGTAATAAAACTCGCTTTATTCCGCTGTTACAAACTAAGCTGGGTAATTACGAAGTGACCTCAAGTAACTCTGGGTTATGTACTAATAGCCGATTACAATTTAATAACCCTGAAGATCCTGAGCAAGGTTTTAGCTTAGGCAAAGAGATTTTGTTTAACTCCTTACACAATGGTACTCGTACCATTGAAAAACCAAATTATTGTTTTATTACCAGCTCGCTAAAATATAAAACAGATGGCCTAGAAAATAGCTTACGCATGAGCCGCTGTGATAATCCTATCCATGAAGGAACGATTAAACAAAGCATTACTTTTTTAACCAGCAATACGCTTAAATACACATTGGACAATCCGAGTGTAGAATGTGAATTTATTAAAGTTGCCGACTAACACTGTATTTTTGGAATATCACGCCAACGAGTCGTGTATTGCGGCGATAAAAAAGCCCTGTTCATATGCCAATGATCATTTAATTGGCTGCTCGCCACGCTAAGCATTCCTTTACCGTATCTATGATTTATCGCATCTAAGCAGCCCATTAACTGCGGGTTATCGGTTTGCTTATCAAATAAATGATGTTGTTGAAACTGCTGCGGGCTGAGCTCTAATGCGCCCACACCACATTTATAAAATCGAATTCCCGGTTGATATATTTGCTCAAAACTCTTTGATACCGCATTGGCCATAACGCGAGTATCGTTAGTGGGCGGATCAAATTGATACATAACTGACTTTTTATAAAAGGCGTGTTCATGTGATGAGCTGGCAGCAAAAATATAAATACGATGAGTGAGCGACTGTTGTGCTCTTAATTTTTGTGCAACTACACTAGCATGATTTATTAGGGCGGTTTTAACTGCATCGGGGTCGCAAAGTCGCTGACCAAAACTACGAGTTGAAAAAATAGCTTGTTTATCTTGGCGTACATCATCCCAGTTTAAACAGGTAATGCCGTTGAGCTCGTTAATTGTGCGCTCAAGCACCACACTAAATTGGCGGCGAATTGTTTTTGGGCTTTGCTCAGCCAGTTGCCACGCGGTATGAATGTCCATGAGAGCCAGCTTTTTAGCTAAACGTTTGCCCACCCCCCAAACATCTTGGCAGTGCATTTGTTGTAAAATAGTGCGGCGACTTACTTCATCGTCAATCACTGCAACACCATTAAAGCCAGTTAGTTTTTTAGCTGCATGGTTAGCGGCTTTGGCTAAGGTCGGTGTTGGCCCAAAGCCAACCCCAACAGGGAGTTTGGTTTCGCGCCATACAGTACGCCTAATTAGTTGCCCATATGCTTGCCAATCGTTAATTAAAGGTTGATAACCATTAAAGTGTAAAAACGATTCATCGATACTGTAAACATGCTGGGTGTCACAAAAGCGGCCAATTACACTCATCATCCGGTCGCTTAAATTAGCGTATAGTTCATAGTTACTAGAGCGTACAACCACATTGTTTTGTTCTAGTAACTGCTTAACTTTAAAGTAAGGGGCAAATTTAGGAATATTAAGCTTACGCGCAATCGGGCAGACCGCACACACACAACCGTCGTTATTGGTAAGCACCACCACAGGTTTTGAGCGAATAGCCGGATCAAATACTTTTTCTGCACTGGCATAAAAAGCAACGGCATCAACTAAGGCATACATGAAAGTAACTCAGGGCTTTGGCGATGCAGCCTAATAGAGCGAGTTACCACACCTTCAAGCTGAAACTCATCTGACTCAGTCAATTGCACCGGCTTATAAGCAGAAGAGGCTGATAGCAAGCGTGCATTGGTCTTATCAAGCAGCTTACATACAAATAAACCATTTAAGTTAGCCACAATAACATCGCCATCTTTTGGTATTTCTGCACGGTCAACCAACAGTAAGTCGCCCTCAAAAATACCAATTTCTTGCATAGAGCACCCAGACGCTATCCCAATAAACGTGGCATCAGGATGCTTTATTAATAACTCATCAAGTGAAACGCCAAGCTCTGTATATTGTGCTGCAGGTGACTCAAATCCGCATACACCGGCCTCTATATAAATGGGAATAACAAACATAACACAACCTAAAACGCATATACTGTATAAGTGTACAGTATATGCGTTTTATATAAGTTATGCCAAGTAATGGATCTGCGATCAATCCATATTTTTGATCATTTGCTGAGCTGTATCTAAGAAGTCATTGATTTGCTGTGGGTTTAAGTTTTTACACATTTGCGCATTTACATGCTGCTCAGCGTTTAATAATTTGTCGTAAAGCGTGCACCCTTGTGCGGTAAACGACAGAATAAAACAACGCTTGTCATGCTCACTGGCATTTTTATGAATTAAGTTTAGCGCGAGCAGTTCTTTCACTAACCGTGCTATTTGGGCTTTGTCGCGTTGGGTTTGATTCACAATATCGTTAGCAGTGCACTGAGGTGTCGCTGCAATAATATGCAGGCAACGCACATGCATCGCGTTTAACCCAAGCTCACCTGCATTAATGGCTTCGCGTATGGTAACGCGATAATTTTGCATTAAAGCAAATAATGTATTGGCCAATGATGAGTTCATAATAACTCCATTATAGTTGACAAAGTCAATTAAATTGTTATAGTTGATTTTATCAACCAATGGGGCGTTGTGCAATTCATCTTTTTTAATGAGGTAAATTTATATGGGTAAAAAAGTACGCAAAGCAACCGTATTAAGCACAAAGCAAATAACCCCACATCTACAACGCATTATTGTTGGCTCAGATGAGTTTAACGACCTGAGTGCCCAATACATTGGTAACTACGTTAAGGTGCTTATTCCACAAAATGGCCTCGTTGACTTTAATATTAAAACTACGTGTATGCGTTCATACACTATAAGACATGTTGATGAGCACACTGGTGCACTTACCCTCGACTTTGTGATAAATATGCACCAAGGTCCAGCCACTAATTGGGCTAAAGAAGCAAAAGTAGGCGATGAAGTGGGTATAGCAGGGCCAGGCCCTAAAAAGTTGGATAACTATGATCATTCATATTATCTATTACTTGGCGATTTAACTTCGGTTAATGCAATTAAAGGCTACGTGCAACAATTGCCTATAAACGCAAAAATTGACGCGATTATTCATGCACCAACAAAAGATGATGTGATTAGCTTAGACTCCTCGCGTGATGTAACTTGGTTAATAACAAATAACCCCGATACAGATATGATAAACGCATTAAAATCGCTACCACTTAGTGAGCAACAACCTATTGTATTTATGGCACTTGAAGCCGGATTAGTCCGTAAAGCAAAAACCATATTAACTGATGAATTAGCTATACCGCGCAGTCAAATTGTTGCATCGGGCTATTGGAAAAAAGGGCTTGATTCAGAAGCTTATAAACTAAAGCGCCAACACACTGCTGCTAAAAATAGCTAACTTAATTGTTGTTCAATCACATCGCTATTTAGCTTTTAAAAGGCAAGGCGCCTTGAATTGACTGTCATACACACCCATCTCTTAGCATAGACTCATTATTTATGGCTAGCGCTATAAATCGCTATTTAATTTGGAGGTACTACTTTGTTATCAACTATCCCTTTTTCATTACTAGAACTGGCGCCTATGCAAAAAGGGGCCACGGTTAGTGACACCTTAAACAAAAGTACAGCCTACGCACAAAAAGCAGACCAATTAGGTTTTAACCGTTTTTGGTTAGCCGAGCATCATAATATGCCTGGGATTGTTTGTGCCGCCACTTCAATTTTAGTAGGGCACATAGCCGGCAACACTAAAAAAATACGCGTAGGGTCGGGTGGAATTATGTTACCTAATCACGCTCCTTTAGTTGTTGCTGAGCAATTTGGCACCTTAGAAAGTTTATACCCAGGTCGAATTGATTTAGGGTTAGGGCGCGCCCCAGGTAGCGATCCTGTGACAAGTCGTGCATTAAATAACGATATCAGCCGTGCTGAAAACTTTCCTAATGAAGTGAGCGAGTTACAAACATTATTGGGCCCTTATGAGGGAACTAAGCGCGTGCGAGCAATACCTGGTGAAAACACCAATGTTCCCATTTGGCTTTTAGGTTCAAGTTTATTTAGTGCGCAATTAGCTGCACAAAAAGGATTACCCTATGTATTTGCGGGGCACTTTGCACCGCGTTTTGTGCATGATGCAGTAGCCTTGTATAAACGAGAATTTAAACCATCAAGTGTATTAGCTAAGCCTTATGTCATGTTGGCATTACCTTTAGTGGCTGCCGATACAGATGAAGAAGCACAGTACTTATCAACTACATCTAAGCAGCGAGTGTTATCGTTAATTAGAGGCGACGAGTTGTGGTTAAAACCCCCAGTAGAAACAATGGAAGGTTTGTGGAGCGAACAAGAGCGCGCTCATGTTGAGAGCTTTTTAGGGTTAAGTGTTACCGGTGGGCCAGCCAGTATTAAACACAAGTTAGAAATGATCGTAAATCAATTAGGGGTCGATGAGCTTATATTCACCAATGACTTATTTGATAATGAAAAACGCCATAAGGCGCTTGAAATTTTAATGCAAATAAAACACGGATAAGCAATTGGTTAAGCAAGCGTACACTCAACGCTTGTTATGCTATTAAAAAGATTAAAGTTGATTACGTCGGGGCCATTTTACATTATTTTAAAAAGTGGCAATGAAAAAGCTTGTTCTATTTTTTCAATAGAACTGATTTAAACAATCAATTTTAATTATGAATATTGAACGATTATTATAAGGGTATGCAACACAATTCAGCTAAATAAATAGGAAGGTAAAGCGTGAAATCTCAAAATAGTACGACACCCCATTCAGGCAACAACTCAGTGCAGCCAAAAGTAGCGCTGATAGCAGAAGGTGGCGGACAACGAGGGATATTTACCGCGGGTGTACTCGATGCCTGGTTAGAGCAAGAGTATGATCCATTTGACTTATTTATTGGCACATCTGCAGGCTCTCAAAACTTAACGAGCTATTTGGCGCGTCAAAAAGGCTATGCTAAACGCCTGATCAGAGGCCTTTCGCGTCATAAACGTTTTTTTCAATTAGGTCGCGGCTTAATGGGTAAACATATTGTTGACCTAGATTGGTACTTTGATAAAACCACCGAAGTGAATAGAGCGCTTGATTTTAAAACCGCAAAAGCCAGTTTAGGCGACCGTGAGCTATTAATTACGGCAACCAATGCCCGTGATCGCAAACCTTATTTTTTATCCCCAACAGGGGAAGGCCAACAATGGCGAGAGCTATTAAAAGCGTCAAGTGCACTGCCATTTTTATATAAGCAAGGTGTAAAATTGACGCCGTGGTTAAATGCATTAGCCGCAAATGAATTAGGTAAAACCGAGATACAGTCAGAGTCTGATTTTTACTTAGACGGTGGCCTTGCCGCACCGCTTCCTGTACGCGAAGCCTATAATCGTGGCGCACGCAAAATTGTGGTTATACGCACCGTTGATGAAGCTTTTCAGGCTCAATCAGCATGGATAAGTAAATTAAAATCATTTGTTGAAGTATCTGGCTATTGCCCAAAAACAATAGATTACTTATTACAACATGAGCAAGCCTACGAAGATGAGTTAGCATTTATTGCAAACCCACCAAAAGATGTAGAAATAATCCAAATTTTTGCAAATCAAAAGCTTTATAGTAAGTTATTAGGCAGCTCAAATGATGACTTACGATTTGACTATAAACTTGGTTTAGCAGCAGGCAATAACTACTTAAAAAACCATCACCCAGATCAGGATGATTATAAACACAGCTACATAGCGTAGCTGTTTGTTTATTATCAGCAAGATAATAAATCAGCATTTACTGTGTTCTCATGGCAGTCATTTAGCCGTGAGAAATATTCGGTTTTTTACCTCGAAAATAATGCGCTAACGGTTATTAAAGCACGCGACTAATTCCTTTCTAAAACATTCTTTTTACATCAGCAATTACACTGCAATATAAGTCAGTTTGCTGGGTGAATTTTTATTCATTAATAAAGAAAAATAATTCACATCTAATTGGCTTTATTATAAAGTAGCTAAGTCTCTACTAAACTTAAACACTCACGTCGCTAAATTAATACCGTGGCAAATAATAATAAAAAGGAAGCCTGATGTTCGACACGCTGATCAAAAGTGTAAATAGCCTTTTATGGGGCGAAGGCCAAGTACTCATTTACATTTTACTTTTTGCTGGTATTTGGTTTTCGGTGCGTTTAAAAGCCATTCAAATACTTAAATTTAAACATATGTTTAGTTTACTAAAAGGCAGCAGCAAATGTAAAAAAGGCGACATATCATCATTTCAAGCGCTGTGTACTGGTTTATGTGCGCGGGTAGGCACGGGTAACTTAGCAGGTGTTGCCGTTGCTATATCACTTGGTGGAAGTGGTGCCATTTTTTGGATGTGGGTTATTGCCATATTAGGCATGGCCACAGGCTTTGCCGAAAGTGTATTAGGTCAAGTATATAAAGTGCGCGACAGCCAAGGAGAGTTTAGAGGCGGCCCTGCGTATTATATTCAACAAGGGTTAGGTAATCGAGCCTTTGCTATTACCTTTGCACTGTGCTTATTTTTAGGTTACGGCTTTACCTTTAGCGCCATGCAAACCAACACCATTACCGATGCACTTAATTTTGCCTTCGAAATTCCAACCTTTTACTCTGGATTAGTGATCACTGTGTTAGCCGGCTCTATTATTGTGGGTGGTTTTAAAGCAATCGCCCGCTTTGCTGAGCGCGTAGTACCGGTAATGGGCATAGTGTTTGTGCTTGTTGCAGTTATTATTACCTTAATAAACTTCACCCAAGTGCCTGCTATGCTTAAAGATATATTTTTATCAGCATTTGGGCTGCAAGAAGCAGGTGCAGGCGCGATGGGCGCAGCAATAAAAAATGGTATTCAACGTGGCCTTTATTCAAACGAAGCGGGCGCGGGCAGTGTGCCACATGCTTCAGCCAGTGCAAGCCCACTGCCTAATCATCCGGTAACACAGGGCTACATTCAAATGTTAGGGGTGTTTTTCGACACCATAGTATTGTGTAGCTGTACTGCGGTTATTATTTTACTTGCCGACATAGACATAAGCGGCGAAATGGAAGGTATACGTTTAACGCAAAGCGCCATGACCGCACATTTAGCACAAGGGGGTGTGTACTTTGTAGCAGCCGCTATTACCTTGTTTGCCTTTACGTCTGTAGTAGCCAACTATGCTTACGCAGAAAGTAACTTGCACTTATTTAAACTCGATAACAAAATGGGCCGTGGTATTTATACTTTGCTTTATTTATCAATGATGTTGTGGGGCGCGTCGGCCACATTAAAGCAAGTATGGGATTTAGCCGATATTGCTTTAGGTTTAATGACAGTGGTTAACGTTATCGCTATTATATTGCTAACCCCAACAATATTAGCGGTTACTCGCGATTATCATACACAACGCGAAAAAGGCTTAGAGCCCGAATTTAAAGTAAATGATGTAAAAGTACAGGGTAAATGCGAAACCGGCATTTGGGACTAGTTAACGTATATTAAGTCACTTTTAGCATTAATAAACGGTTTTATGGCAGCATAAAACCGTTTTTATTTTTGCATAACTATTCTATTTTTAGCCTGGTTATATACAAAGTAATTAACAAGTATATGCCATTAAATAGAAATAAGCAGCACAATTAACCACAGATTTTATAGGCTAAATTTTTAGATGATCAACATTTACGCAGGTAAAACTGCTGCAAAAATAATAAACGAACAGGGGCTTAAACCCGAATTATTCAGCTCATTTTTAGGTGCCAGCGGCGGGCCAAAATGGTTTACCTTGTTTGGTTTAGACAAATATATATTTGGTGAGTTTTTTAAAAACCATAAACAACCGCTTAACTTAATTGGCTCATCGGCCGGGGCATTTCGCTCAGCGTGTTTTGCGCAAAATGATCCGGTTGCAGCAATTGAGCGCTTAGCAACATCGTATTCGCAAACCAGATACTCTAGTAATAAACCAACACCAGCTGAAATTACCACTAAAGCCCGCGCACTGCTTGAAGATGTGTTTGGTGATAACGGCGTGGCTGAAATTATAAATAACCCCGTATTTAAAGCACATTTTATAGTGGCAAAATCGAATGGATTTATAGCCAGTGAAAATAAATTATTACAGCTTATGGGTTTATCAAAAAGTTATATGCTTAATCGAGTAAACCGAAAATATTTAGGATCGCAATATGAGCGTTTTATATTTGGCCCAGCAACAAGCGACTTATCAATTACCGACAGCTATAATTTTAAAACACAAAAAATAGCGCTTACCCAAAATAATTTAAAAGAGGCATTACTTGCATCGGGTTCAATACCTTTAGTTATGCAAGGCATTAAAAATATTGCCGGAACACCCGCGGGTATTTATCGCGATGGTGGCATTATTGATTACCACTTTGATTTAAAAATTAATAACCCAGGACTCATTTTATATCCGCACTTTAATAGCGACCCAAAAGCAGGGTGGTTTGATAAAAATTTAAAACGTAAAGTATCACCACAAAATTATGATAACGTTGTGATGATCACGCCATCAAAAGAATTTATAGCAGGCTTACCTTACGGAAAAATTCCAGATAGAAATGATTTTACCGATCTAGATGCCGACACACGCATTAAATATTGGAATACAGTATTTAGTGAAACAGAAAGATTAGCAGAGGCGTTTGATGAGAAGTTATATAATAATTTTAAAATAATACCAATTGAATAAATTGCCAATTTTGCTGATGCAATGAAGCATTTATTGTTATATAAAAGGGCTAGTTTACATCGCGATTATATAGTGATGAAAATTAGCCCTATGGTTGGTTTTGATTGCTGTGTATTTAAATAAAATCACGGAATCGATGGGTTATTGGGATATTTCCTCTATATATTCTTGAAGCCTGGCTTGCGCATTTTCTTCACCAAATAGAATATGACATACCTCTTGTAGCCCCGGATCAGAGAGGATATCTTCTTTACGTACAACCAGTGATATTTTAGAGCGGCGACGTAAAAAATCACTTAGTTTAGTTACCATTTCTCGTTCGGCAGCATGTTCAATTTCAACACGTAAATACTCTGAATTTTTAATTAGAAGCTCAGCTTTTTCAGGAACTTCTCGAATTTTTTCTAACATGTTAATTGCATTTCTTCCGTAACGTCTCCAAAAGCGTTTGCTGAGTACTTCAGTAGATGTTTTGGGAGTTAAGCCGTCTAAATTCATTAGCTTAGCACGATGCATAAATTCATTTTTGACAGTATCGTCAGGCTCGCCGTACCATTTGTAATCCTCGTAAGGAAGGTTAATACCAAGCTTTTTGATTAACTCAGCAACTTCATCACCGACATTGATACAATCAGTTAATTTCCCACCAAATATAGAAAGGTATTTTTTCTCATAGTTAGTGTCGATTGCGTGTTTGCGCGATAATTGCACCCAGTCAGCCTTACCATTACCATCTTTTTTAATTGCTAATGGCCTTACACCACATCGTTCAGCTATTATATCGTCTTTTGTGAGCTGTTTATCCAGTTCTAGTAACTTGTTCGCATTATCTAACACAAACTTTCTATCTTCATCAGTAACATGCGAATGTGGGCTTTCAACTTGTGTATCAGTTGTACCAATACAAGTTTTAGGTCCCATAGGGATCACGAAGAATAGTCTGCCATCGTCAGCAAAAAATGTAAGTACTTTATTACTGCTAGTAATTTTATCAACAATAAGGTGAATACCTTTTGAAAATAAATGGTGATGTGCTGTAGTTTGACTGTTAGTAATATTAATAGGATCAACAAAAGGGCCTGCGGCGTTTATAATTACTTTAGAACGTATCGAAAATTGTTCTTTCGTTATTTCGTCCATTGCATTTGTTGTCCAAATATCATCTGTACGGTTTGAGCCTTGTGCACTTACATAGTTAGCACCGATACAGCCATGGCTCATACTAGAGCGAATAAAGTTAAAAACAAACCGGGCATCGTTGTCTAATAAAAAGCTGTCTGAATACTCAAAACCGGCTTCTACATTTGTAGTGTTGACGACTGGCTCTAATGATTTAATTTTTTTTGCATTAAGGTAGCGAGGCGATTGTGTAAAAAATCGGCCCATAAACCAATAGACGATTGTTCCTAAATAGACAAAGAAAGCTGGGAATCTAAAGCCTTTTTGAATACTGGTAAAAAAACGAATTTCTTTAACTGTCGATGGGTAGCTGCGCATTAAATGGTTTCTACTTTTACATAGTTTATTTACCAAGTTATATTCATGGCTTTCTAAATACTTTATGCCGCCCCAGGCCAAGTTAGATGAGTTTGAACTAGTGAAACCAGCGAAATCTCCTTTATCGATTAATGCAACTTTGGCGCCTTTTGCAGCTAATGCTGCAGCTGATACTGCACCATTAATACCCCCTCCAATTATCAATACATCGAATATATCTTGAGGAAGTTTTTTTATATTATTCTTTCTCAGTTGGCTCATTTTTTGGATTACCTATTATTAATTACTAGCCTTTTATATCTACTTGGTTAGGTTATTTTCGTACAAGCTAGAGCTATAAAAGATTACGTATAAAGTTTTTATGCTTATGAAAGTTGGATTACTTATAATTTATATATTGAAGCTTCATAAATGGCTTCTATAGAATTATTTAATTTTTCATCAAACTTTTTATCAGACATGTCATGATGTAGGCCAATCAATAATGCTCTTGAAAAACTAGCAATAATACCAGTATTTCTTTTTAGCTTTTCATTGGCTTGTGTAATAGAGTAACCACCAGATAGAGCAACTAATTTTAAAACTTTTGGGTGTGTTGCAAGATCTTTATATAAATTAGGCACTTCAGGTAACGTGAGTTTTAATATTACTTGCTGTCCATCTTCAAGGTTATTCAGCTCTTCAATAATTACATCATGCAACATGAGTTCTGCAGATTGCTTTTCTTCGCAATAAATATCAACTTCAGGCTCAATAATAGGCATTAGCCCTGAATTTATTACCTCTTTTGCAATTTCAAATTGCTGTTTAACAACATTTTGGATACCAATACGACTAGCTTGTTTTATAACAGACCGCATTTTTGTGCCAAAAACAAAATTAGTATCAACCGTTAGTATTGAACCAAGGTTTTTAATGGGTTTCATTAACTGTACACCGTCAGATTCAGGCATTAAACCTTCATCTATTTTTAAAAATGGTACAATTTCTTTATGTTTCCACAAATATTCAGCTGTTGGAATATTTTCAATGTAACGATTTAAAGTATCTTTAAATAGAATTGCGCCCAATATTTTTTGTGAATTAAATGGACTACTTGAAATTATTCGTGCTCGCATAGAATGTATATATTTAAACATCTCCTCATCAGATGAAATCTCACTAGATGAGATACCATACTGCTCTAAAGCTTTTGGTGAACTCCCACCACTTTGATCTAGTGCAGCTATAAAGCCTTGACTATTTTTTATTTTTTCTAGCATGTTAAGTCTTATTGACATGATTTTAACCTTTAAATAATTGAAAGCAGATATGTTTCTTAACAAAAGTAAAGTTAGATACAATTTCTATATAAATACAGATGTCACTCTTAAAGTAATAATGTATGTTTTTTATTTTCCTAAAGCATACTTTTCTATAAGTAGAACTTCATTCTTAGAACCAATAAATACAGGGATCCGTTGATGTATACTTGAAGGCACAGTGTCTAAAATAGAAGTAGTCCCATTACTTGCTAAACCATTTGCTTGCTCTACTAAAAATGCAATTGGGTTTGCTTCATAAAGTAATCTTAATTTACCGTATTTAAAGTTTTTTTCTTCAGGGTACCCAAATATACCTCCCTTACATAGAATTCTATGCATATCACCTACCATGGCTCCCAACCATCTCATATTAAAGTTTTTCTTTCGGATACCATCGGTACCAAGCTGTAAATCAACAATATATTTTTGTACATTTTCAGGCCACTTAAATTGGTTTGATAAATTAAATGAAAATTCATTCGTATCTTCTGGAATGTTTAAATTAGGATGTGTGAGCATAAAGTTATTATTTGAGGGATCTAATGTATAAATATGTGTTCCTGAACCTGTTGATAAGGCAAGCATAAGCGATGGGCCATATAGAACATAGCCTGCAGCGATAATTGATCTTCCTGTAGAAAAAAAGTCTTCTTCACTAACTTCTGTTTGGGCAGGAGAAGCTGAAGATATAGAAAAAATAGTACCTAATGAACCATTTACATCAGTATTAGATGAACCATCTAATGGGTCGAAACAAATAAGGTATTTGCCAAAACTATTACATAATATAATGTCTTCTACTTCTTCAGATGCGACAGCTCTAACCTGCTTATTCTTTTTTAGAGATTCAATCAAAATATTATTAGCGATAACATCTAACTTCTTTTGTACCTCTCCTTGTACATTGTGATCAGGCAATGAGCCAAGCACATCAGATAATGCACCATGATTAATACGAGTAGCTATTTCTGTGCATGCACCAACTATGCTTTGGATCAGCAGTGTGAGTGTTTTTGGAACGTTATCCTGCTCTAATTGTGTATATAGGTTTTTCATTGGTGCCTTATCGATAACATTAATACTAAAGAGTAATACATGGTTTTAATTTGCTTTTATGTTCATTTTTAAAAGTATCACTTATTTGCGAACATTTGCAAACATTAAAGTACATAAAAGAAAATAAATTCTGGTATACAGGAGTGAAATAGAGGAGGGAATTACAAAGTTATATATTAATTTAACCAATTTATTATTTAATTATTAAGTACATTAACAACGAAATTCATGGTATCTACTTGAAATTATTTGAATTGTTCTGTATGTATTAGATGGTTTAGATTGACTACTATCGTGCTATATGAAGCTTAACGTCATGTTCGGAAAGTAAGGTTAGAATACTCTTAGGTGGTTTAGCATCAGTAATAAAGTCATCTGCTTGACTAATGTTACCTAAACGAACCATAGCGCACCTACCAAATTTTGAATTATCAGCGGCGAGTAAAACTTTACGTGAATTTTTGATGATTGCTTGAGCAACACGAACTTCACGATAATCGAAATCAAGTAGAGAACCATTTTCTTCTATCCCACTTATGCCGATAATGCCGAAGTCCATACGAAACTGATTGATAAAATCTTCAGTTGTTTCACCAATAATACCACCATCTCTATGTCTAACTTCTCCTCCTGCTATAAGAACTGAAAAATCCTTTTTAACGCCTAATATAGCAGCAACATTTAAATTGTTAGTTACAACTTTAAGGTTTTCATGCGATAGAAGTGCTTTAGCTATAGTCTCAGTCGTTGTTCCTATATTTATAAATAAAGAAGAACCATTTGGTATCATACTAACTAAATGTTGCGCTATTTTTTGTTTAGCTTCTAAATCCATGATTTTTCTAGTTTGATACGCCATATTTTGAATGCTTGAGACTACACTAGCGCCTCCATGATGACGCCTTAATTTGTTTAACTTTGCAAGATGGGTAAGGTCGCGTCTTATCGTCTGTGGAGTGACTTTATAGTGCTCAACTAATTCTTCAATAGAAATGGAATCTCTTTCTTTTAATAGTTTTAATATAGATTCGTGTCTCTGATCTTGGGTCATTTT